>JAKATJ010000059.1:9045-12968 GCA_021828005.1 Actinomycetes bacterium
CGTCCGAGAGATCGGGGGCGCCCGAGAGCCCGGGGGCGTCGGCCGCGGCTTCGGGGACCTCGGGCTCCGCCGTCATTGGACGGCAGGATACCGGCCAGGAGCCCCCGCACCTGTAAGGGCCGCCCCCCGGCCTCCCCTCCCCGCGAGGAGCATCGCCGAGACGGCGTTCGCCATCAGCCGACCGCGCACGGTGAGGACGGCCCTTCCGTTCCGGCGCACGACGAGGCCGTCCAATCGCTCCTCCTCGGGCAGGGCGGACGCCGGCACGCCTGCGGGAGTGCGCAACGACAGCATCAGCCGCTCGAGCTCGTACCGTTCCCCCTCCACGCGCTCTTCCCCCGCCACAGGAGCCCGCCCCGCCTCGACGGCCGCCACGTAGCGATCCGGCGTGCGGACGTTCCACCACCGCCTCCCCCCATCGTCGTCCCGCCGGTGCGAGTGCGCCGCCGACCCGATCCCGAGATAGTCGCCCTGCCGCCAGTAGAGCCGGTTGTGCCGGCATCCGTGACCTGGCAGCGCCCAGTTCGAGACCTCCTCCCATCCGTAGCCCGCGGCGGACAGCCGGGCGTCCGCGAGCTCGTAGCGCGACGCCTGCACATCGTCGTCCGGGTGGCGGGCGGGGTCTCGGGCGAGCGGCGTCCCCGGCTCGACCGTGAGCGCGTACGCGCTGAGGTGAGACGGCGGGTGCGACAGCGTCAGGACGTCGTCGACCGTCCGCGCCCAGTCGTCGTCGGTCTCGCTCGCCGCGCCGTAGATGAGGTCGACGTTCACCTCTGCGAACCCTGCGGACGACGCAGCCTCGACGGCGAGGGGCACCGACGCGGGGTCGTGGCGGCGGCCGAGCGATGCCAGCACGTGCGTCGCAGTCGACTGGACGCCGAAGGAGATCCTCGTGACGCCCGCCGCGCGGTAGTCGAGGAGCCTGTCTTCGGATGCGTCTTCGGGGTTGCACTCGACGGTCACCTCGGCGTCCTTCGCACGCGGGATGGCGTCGAGGATCCGGGCGAGCCACGCAACGGGGAGGCGTGAGGGCGTGCCGCCTCCGAAAAAGACGCTCGTCGCTTCCCAGAGCTCCCCGTCCTTCACCGCTCGCTTCGCGTCGGCCACGCAGGCGGCGACGTAGGGCTCCATGAGCCAATCTCGGTCGGTGTACGTGGCGAACGCGCAGTAGTCGCAGCGGTGCCGGCAGAACGGCACGTGGACGTAGACCCCGAGCTCCCCGGTCACCACGTGAGCTCCGCCGCCGCGTGGACCGAGCGGAGCCGGCGGTCGATGTGCGCCTCCACAGCCTCGGTGGCGAGCCGAGCGACCTCGTCGGCACAGGGGGGACGGGGGGCCGAGAGGACTCGCCCGAGCGACCCGCCGAGCACGGCGCGCACGACGTCGAGCGCATCGCGGCTCACCGCCCTGCCACGCCGGCACCCCCGGCACAACGTGCCGCCCTCCGTGGCGTCGAACGCGACCAGGTCGACCTCGCCGTCGGGCCTGCCGCATGCGGCGCACGCGTACAGAACGGGCTCGGTGCCTTCGTGGGCGAGCACCTTCAAGAAGAACGCGGGCGCGACCATCACCGGGTCCGTCCGCACGTCGGCGAGCGTCCGCAACGCGCCCACGATCAGCCGGTAGAGCCCCGGGTCCGGGTGGCTCTCGAGCGCCAGCTGGTCGACGACCTCGAGCATGGACAGGCCGCACGCGATCCGCTCCAGGTCGTCGCGCACGCTCGGGAAGTGGTCGACGACCTCCGCCTGGTTCACGACGGCGAGATCGCTGCGCCCCTGCCACAACAGCAACGCCACGTGGCTGAGCGGCTCGAGGCGGCCGCCCCACTTGCTCGTCGTCTTGCGCACGCCCTTGGCGACCGCGCGTACCTTGCCGTGCGCCTCGGTGACCAGCACCACGATCCGGTCCGCCTCGCCGAGGCGGTACGTGCGCAGCACCACCCCCGAGTCGCGCAGCAGCGTCACGATGCGGGCTCGTCGCCGCCGTGCGCGACCCCGTCGACGGGCTCGGCAGCGGCGGTCTCCCGGGCCGACGGGGCCCCGCGGCGGCTCCCGGGGCCACCGCGCCCGGACAGGAGGTTGCCGCCGCCGACGAGCACGACGAGTGCGAACAAGCTGATGAGGCCCTCGCGAGCAGCCCCGAACCCCGCCGCGAGCCAGCACGCGAAGCCGAGCAGTGCGAGCAAGCCGACGGCCGCGACCTTCTTCATCGTCACCGGGGCGCCACCAGGCCTCCGTAGCGGCGGTCGCGGCGCTGGTACTCGTCGACGGCTGCGTGGAGCTGCGCCTCGGGGGACTCCGGCCAGGGGTCGGGGAGCACGACGATCTCGCTGTAGGCGACCTGCCAGATCAGCAGGTCCGGCACCCTGCGGTCGCCGCCCGTCAGCACGAGGAGGTCCACGTCGGGCGCCGCGAGCGCGCCGCTGATGGTGGCCTCGCTCACCTCCTCGGGAGCGACCCCGCGCACGGCCAGCTCCCGCACCACGGCGACGAGCTCCTGTCGGCCGGAGCCCTCCGGGGCGAGGAGGACCCGGAGCGCGGGTTCCTCCGGGGGCACGACGCCACCCGGCCCGGCGGCCCGGGCTCGGGACGTTCCGGCACCGCCGGCCGCAACCCTCCCGCCCGCGGACCCCCCGATCAGGGGGCCGGCAACGGCGACGCCGCGGCGTGCCAGCTCAGCGGCACGCTCACGCAGCGAGCGCCCGCCCGAGGGGTCCTGGACGGTGAGCCACACCACGCCGAGGTCGAGCGCGGCCTCCACGAGCGCGAGCAGCGCGCGCTCCTCGCGCGCCGCCTCCTCGGGTCGCCCGACCCCCGACGCGACCCAGGCGACGTGGCCCGGGACCGGACCGCGCAACGAGCGCAGCGGGGTGGTCGTCACGGACCGAAATTACTCCTGGCAGTTCCCGCGCCGGGTCACCGCCGCCTCGCGTCCCGGCGCTCCCCCGCACGGATGCCGGTAAGGTCGTGAGGGGACGCCGGGCGCACCGTCCGGCCTGCCGCCAGGCACGGAAGAGGGAACCATGACTGCGCCGGAGCTCGAGACCAGCGACGAGGAGTGGCGGGCGCGCCTCACGCCCGACCAGTACGAGGTGCTGCGCAAGGCTGGCACCGAGCCCGCATGGTCGGGCAAGTACCTGCACGTCGACGGGGACGGCGTCTTCCGCTGCGCCGGCTGTGACCTGCCGCTCTTCTCCACCGACGCGAAGTTCGACTCCGGGTCGGGTTGGCCGAGCTTCGACCGGGCGATCGCCGCGGGGACCGTCGAGGAGCGCCCCGACCCCAGCCACGGCATGCTGCGGACCGAGATCGTGTGCAGCGGCTGCGGCGGCCATCTCGGTCACGTCTTCCCCGACGGCCCCACGGAGACCGGGCTCCGTTACTGCGTCAATTCCCTCGCGATCGAGTTCGAGGAGTCGGGGGCCTGACTCGGGGGCTGCGTCCCCGCGCGAGCCCCGCCTCGAGGACCTCGAAGGCGGCGGCGACCCGGGTGGCCTCGTCCGGCTCGCCCGACCGGATCAGGGCGCGCTCTGCTCGCGTGAGGACCTCGCAGAGCTCGAAGACGTCGTCCTTCGAGTAGGAGGCCCGGGCGGGGATCCGGAGCGGTGCAGGCCGAGCATGCAGGCCGCCAATGCCGCCGCCATGGCCACGGTCGCCATCACGGCCCCCGCCGCCGCGGCGCGCGGCGGCCACGAGGTGAGCGGCACGAGGACCGGGAGCCAGGGCACCGCTCATACGTCCGCCGGCTCGAGCGTGGCCGGGTCCTGGGCGGCCTCGGCGCGCTCCTGGCGGTGCACCTCGGCCGTCGCGAACCGAAGGCTCGGTCCGATGTCGTCCGCGACGATCTCCACCTTCGTGCGCCGCTCGCCGAGCTCGGTCTCCCAGCTGCGCTGCTCGAGCCGCCCGGCGACCATCACGCGCATG
>JAKATJ010000060.1 GCA_021828005.1 Actinomycetes bacterium
TACTCCAACCTGGCTGGAGATGGGTACAAGAGCCTCGACGAAGGCCAGCAGGTCGAGTTCGACGTGGCCCAGGGCCGCAAGGGGCCCGAAGCCCAGAACGTGCGAGTGCTCTAGGCCGTCGCAAACTCCGGCGGCACATCTCGCTCGACACGCGTCCTCCCGGAGCGAGGTCCGGAAGGAGGCGCTTCCTTCGCCGCAGCGAGGCGGAGGTCCCCAGGTGAGGCGACGTAGCGATCTACGCAAAGGCTCTTTGTGAGGCGACTCGCGTCGTGTCAAGTGTCCCCCGGCGCGTAGTAATCTCGAGCCGATGGCGCGTCGGGGTGGGTGCAGCGCCGTGAGTGCCATGAGAGTCGCTCGCGGCCGGCTGATCGTCTGCGGGGCGTTCCTGCTCGCCATGGGAGCACTTCTCCCGCCGGCTCCTTCGCAGGCGGCTCCGGTAGCGACGGGGCCGGTAGCGACGGGGCCGGCTCACGGGAAGGTGGTAAGGGTCCCTTCCGCCTTCAACTTCTGGGCGGTCTCCTGCCCGTCGAGCGGTGCCTGCGTCGCCGTCGGCCAGGGGGCGACGGGCGGAGGCATGGTGCTCCCGGTGGAGAACGGGAGCGTCGGCCGCCCAGAGACCGTCCCTGGGACGCTTGGCCTCGGCGGTGTCGCATGCCCCATCGCGAACGAGTGCCTCGCGACCGGCCAGTCGACCTCCGACACGGGCATCCTGGTCCGGATCGACCACGGCCGGCCGGTCGGGCGGGTACAGCTCCCGGGGACGTACCTCTACGCGATCGCGTGCGGCACCAGGCTCTCCTGCTGGGTGACGGGCGAGAGCACGGACCTCCGCCACGCCCTCGTCGTCCACGTGGCCGACTTCAAGGTGGAGCAGACCTACTTCGTCGCTGGCGTCAGCCCCGGCGCCTTCTACGGGCCGGACGGCAACCCGCCGGGGGACGGCACCGCGTACGGCCCGGCGCCGTACTGCCCAACGGCGACCTCGTGCCTCGGGGTCGGAGCGACCGGCGACTACTACGGGAAGCAACCCGGCGCCGGCCTCACGGTCACGCTCACGAACGGCAAGCGCCTGGGCGCCCGGACCGTCCCCGGCGTCGCCCAGCTCATCGGGGTCGCCTGCCCGTCGGCGACGACCTGCCTGGCGGACGCCGCCGTCGAACCGCCCGCCTCCTCCGCAGGGAGGCTCGTCAGCCTCACCGACGGAAAGGCGGACCAGGTGGTCACGACCGCCTTCGACGGCCAAGACGTCGGCGAGCTGACCGGTCTGGCTTGCCCGAGCGCGACGACCTGCTACGTCATGTCGCAAGGTGGCTACATCGCCCCCTCCGTCGTCACGGTCGTTCCCGGACGGGTGCCCGCGGTCACGGCGATCACGGCGATCGGCGACAACTCCCCCGGCCACGAGGTCTTCCAGGGAGGTTTCGACCAGGTGAGCTGCAACGCCACCTCGTGCCTGGCTGCGGGCGGCGTCTACGACCCCTCGGCCCGCTCCCGCGCCGTCGGAGCCCTCTTCTTCTTCAGGCGCTGAGACCTGGCACGAAAGAGGGGCGGCCGGCGGCCCCCGGGCAGCGGCCTCGGAGGTGCCTCCGCTCTTCGGAGGCGATCTCCTGGGTGCGAGAGCTTGCAGGACGCCTCCTCGGGGACAATGTGACCGAGCGCGCTCGCAAGGAACGTCTTTCCGACGCCGACCGGCCCCAAGGCGAGCACGTCTTGTCCAGCGCCGACGAAGCGAAGCGTGACGAGCTCTTCCCAGGTTGCCGCGTCGTAGGTGACCGCTGCGGTCTGATCCCGCTTCTCGAGCACCATGGTCAGGTCTAGTTTCATAGGTCGCTCTGCGTGCACATCCACGGCCCGCTGAGGTGGGGGACGGTGAACGGCCCGAGCGCCGAGCCGGCCGAAGGCCCGGACAGCTAACTTGCTGGGCGTGTCCGACTACGTGATCCCCGAGCCCGAGCCCAAGGAGATCGACGAGAGGCTGTCGATCGAGCTGCGGCACCTTTCCGACAACGCGGTCTTGCGGGGCCATCCCTCGGGCGAGGAGCGATGCGACAACTGCCGTTACTACCTCGAGCCCTACAACGACCTCTCGTACTGCTGGCATCCGAAGCTCAGGATCCTCGTCGGCTCCAACTGGTGGTGCCAGTGGTGGGAGGCGAACCCCGAGGGTGCCTGAACCGTCGGGTGCCCGCGCGCTGCGCCGTCACCGGGTTGCGCGCCGACCCGTCGCCGGCCTAGGAGTGGCGCATGCCCTGCACCTCTCCACACGGCACGTGGGCGTCGCCCGTCACGCTCGACCGGCTGGTCGAAGACGTCGTCGGGCTCTCGTTCCCGATCGCCACGCCGGCCCACGTGTACTGGACCGAGGCGCGCCCCTCGGAAGGCGGTCGCCAGGTGCTCGTCCGGTCGCCAGGCCGCGGGGGTGAGCCCGAGGAGGTCATCCCGCCCGGCTTCAGCGCTCGGACCACGGTCCACGAGTACGGAGGCCTGTGCACCGCCGTGCACCACGACCCGGCCGCGGGGGACACGGTGTACTTCTCAAACTTCGCCGACCAGCGCCTCTACCGTGCCATAGCCGGTGAGGAGCCGTCGCCGATCACCCCCGAGCCTCCGTCTCCTGGCGCGGTGCGGTACGCCGCGCCGGTCCTCAGCGGCGACGGCCGCCACCTGCTCGCGGTGAGGGAGCGCCACGGCGACCCCGACGTGCCCGCCGAGGTCGTGAACGACGTGGCCGTGCTGGCGACGGACGGCTCCGCAGAGCCGCGCGTGCTGCTCTCGGGCCACGACTTCTACTCCCACGTCACGGTCTCGCCCGACGGCCGGCGCGTTTCGTGGGTGAGCTGGGACCACCCGAACATGCCCTGGGACGGCACGGAGCTGTGGGAAGCCGACCTCGACGTCGACGGCTCCTGCGTGCGCGCCGCGCGCCTGGTCGCAGGTGGTCGCTCGGAGTCGGTGACCCAGCCGAAGTACGCCTCGGACGGCACGCTCCACTACGTCTCGGACCGGTCGGGGTGGTGGAACCTCTACGCGGCGCCCGCCGGCAGGGCGGCCCGGGTGCTCGGGCCCATGGAGGCGGAGCTGGGGCTTCCCGACTTCGTCTTCGGACTCTCCTCCTACGCGCTGCTGAGGGACGGCACCGTGCTCGCCACGTGGCGCCGGGATGGCCTGGACCACGTCGGCGTCCTGGCTCCCGGCGCGGACGCGTTCACGGAGGTGGACTGCGGCTTCACCTACCTCACCCAGCTCCGCAGCGACGGCGAGGGTTCGTGCGCCGTCGCCGTCGCCGGCTCGGCGACCTGCCCGCCGAGCGTCGTGCGCATGGAGGTGTCGGGACCGGCGGGGCTGGACGTGGAGGTACTGCGACGGTCGCGCTCCGAGGTCGTCGACGGTGAGTACCTGTCGAACCCCCAGCCGGTCCACTTTGCGACCGAGGGCGGAGGGGTGGCCCATGCGCTCTTCTACGCGCCGGCCAACCGGGACTTCGTCGCCCCCCACGGCGACCTGCCCCCGCTGATCGTGACCGTTCACGGCGGGCCGACGTCGGCGGCCCTGCCGGTGCTGAACTATGCGATCCAGTACTGGACGAGCCGCGGCTTCGCGGTCGTCGACGTGAACTATGGCGGCAGCTCGGGCTACGGGCGCGCGTACCGGGAACGGCTGCGGGGCCAGTGGGGAGTGGTCGACCTCGCCGACTGCGTGCACGCCGCGCGGCATCTCGCCGCGATCGGACGCGCCGACGGCGACCGTCTCGTCATCCACGGGGGGAGCGCGGGCGGCTACACGGCGCTGTGCGGGGTGACCTTCACCGACGTGTTCGCCGCTGGGGCGAGCTACTACGGCATCGCCGACGCTGCCGTGCTCGCGCAGGACACGCACAAGTTCGAGCTCCACTACCTGGACGGCCTGTTCGGGCCATGGCCCGAGGCGGCGGACGTCTACAGAGCACGCTCACCCGCCTTCCACACCGAGGGCCTGCACACCCCCCTCATCATCTTCCAGGGGCTGGAGGACAAGGTCGTGCCACCGGCCCAGGCGGAGATCATGGTCGCGGCGCTCCGTGAGAACGGCGTGCCCCACGCATACGTCGAGTACGCGGGAGAGCAGCACGGCTTCCGCAGAGCCGAGAGCATTCGCCGCACCGCGGAGGCCGAGCTCTTCTTCTACGGCCGCGTCCTCGGCTTCGCGCCGGCCGACGAGCTCCAGCCGGTCGAGATCGCCCACGAGCGCCGAATCGGGACCTGACTCGCCGCGAGCCGCGGCGCCGGCTCCCTCCTACCTCGTCTCGTCCCCGCTCGCCCGGCGCGGAGGCACCGGCACCCGCAACAGGTCCGAAGCGGCGATCACGTCCCCTGCGAACGCCGCTGCGGCCTCCTCCACGAGCGCCTGGACGTCTTGGTAGCGCCGGGAGAAGTGAGTGAGGAGAAGCCGCCGAGCCCCGGACTCTGCAGCGAGCCGGCCCGCGTCGGAGGCGGTGAGGTGACCCCGGGCAGCGGCCAGGCCCGCCTCCGACGACGCGAACGTCGCCTCGCAGACGAGCAGGTCGGCACCCTCGGCGAGGGCCAGCGCGCCCTCGCACCAGGCGGTGTCCATCACGAAGGCGACGACCTGTCCGGGGCGCTCGACGCTCATCTCGTCGAGCGTCACGCGCCTCCCGCCCGCGTTGACGGCTCCGTCGCGCCGGAGCCGACCGACGTCGGGGCCCGAGATGCCCGCGACCGCGAGCCGCTCCGGCAGCATCGCGCGACCGGGACGTTCCTCCACCCGCCAACCGATCGTGTCGACCGGATGGCGAAGGGCGGCCGCGCGGAGCGTCCAGGTCTGCATCTCCTCCACCGTCACGAGCCCATCGTCCGACGGGGCGACCTCCACCGGCTGCAGGCGCAGGTCGAGGCGGTCGTCGAACACCGAGGCGTGGCGCAACCGGTCGACGTACTCGCCGCCGGACACAGGGAAGGACACGGCGGCGGGCCGGGTCACGCTGTCGAGCGACATCCGCTGCAGCACGCCGGGGAGCCCGAGGCAGTGGTCACCGTGGAAGTGCGTGATGCAGATCCTCGTCACCGCGGACGCGGGCACACCCGCGAGGAGCATCTGGCGCTGGGTTCCTTCGCCCGGGTCGAAGAGCACGCCTTCGTCGTCCCACCGGAGGAAGTACCCGTTGTGGTTCCTCGTGCGAGTCGGCACCTGACTGGCCGAACCGAGGACGACGAGCTCGCGGACCACTCGGGCGCGAGGCTACCGGGCCCGCGACGGCGCGCGGCGCCCGTAACGCGCGCGGCGGGTGGGTACGCCGCGTCGTTGTAGGGTCCCGGCGATGGAGGTCCGCCCGGTCCGAGACGACGAGCACGAGGAGGCGGCCCGGCTCGTCCTCGCCGCCTACCGGGCGCTCCCGGGCGACCACCTCACGGGCGACTACGCAGAAGAGCTCGCCGACGTGCCGAGGCGGTCGAGAGAGGCAGAGGTGCTCGTCGCAGTCGGTCGCTCCGGCGAGCTGGTTCCCGACGGGGTGGTCGGGTGCGTCACGTTCGTCCCGGACGCCTCCTCTGCGTGGGCGGAGCTCCTCGAAGCGGGTGAGGCGGGCATGAGGATGCTGGCGGTGCGGCCGGACGCCCAGGGCTGTGGCATCGGCCGCGCGCTGGTGGACGCGTGCGTCGGGCGGGCGCGCGCGCTGGGCCGGACGGCACTCGTGCTTCACACGACGCCGTGGATGACCGCGGCGCAACGGCTCTACGAGGGAGCGGGATTCGGCCGGTTTCCTTCGCGCGACTGGAGCCCGCTGCCGGAGGTCCCGTTGCTCGCGTACCGGCTCGAGCTCGACTGCGCCCGCGAGCCCGTCGGCCGGGAGGAGTCGACCGTGCAGCCGGACGGTCCGTGACGGGGATCGGGACCGGCACGCGTGCCTTTCGGGTGAGGGAACGGATGGTCGAGGAAGGACCTCGCCTCTCAATGCCTCAGGTCTGTCTGCATCGCGGAGATCTCTGCAGCGTTCAAGGCGAGCGGACCACCGAGGACGGTCAAGTGCCTGATGGTCTTGGACGCTGTGCTGTCGAGTCCTGTGTGGCCTGTCACCTTTAGGAATGTCGCGAGGTAGCTGCCGACCAGTGTCGGGTTCTCGGTGAGCAGCAACGGGCGCGCGGAGCCGGACGGGCCTGTTGCGAGATTGTTGGGGTTGTCGAGCACGGCGCCGCAGAGCCCGTCGGTGAAGCCGTTGCCGCGGGCGACCGTGATCCGGTGACCTGGTGTCCAGCCGAGTCCCTCTGTCGCGATCGCTGCCTCGAAGCGGGCCAGCTCACGGGCAGTATCGGTGTAGTCCTCTCCGGCCACCCGCAACACCGAGACTCCGGTCTTCTCGACCAATGCCTGCTCGACCGTGTCGGTGATCGCGAGTGTGCCACCCATCAAGATCACCTGCTTCACGCCGAGCTTCTCGATGGCCGCGACCGCTGTTGTCGAGAGCTCAGTCGCGGGCGTGAGGAGCAACGGGAGCTTTGTGCGATAGGAGACGACGCTCGCCGCCTGCGCGTCTTGGAACTCGACGCCGCTCGCGAGGATGGCCGTGGGCGCCAAGGGGAGGAAGGGTGCCGGGGTCCCGGTTCCCGGGGTGTCGTTGTACCTCCCGGTGCCGCCTGCGGCGTTCGTTGTGGCGTAGGCGCCGGGAAAGGCCCGCTGTCCCGCGGTGCCGACGTACTCGGCCACCAACATTGCCGTCGCGTACTGGGTCTGCCCGTAGATGCGGTGGACGGCGATCTTCCCAGTGGACGGGGACACCCCGCCACATTCGTACGCTGTGAGGCTCGCGATCGCGTTCGCCACTGCTGTGGTGATCGCGAGCGGGCCGCCCACGAGGTAGACGGTCGTGATGCCCTCTTTTTTCAGCGTCGCTGCCGTCACGGAAGGAAGAATTGTGGTCCGCGTGAGCAGCGTGCCGGTTGTGAGGTCTGCGGCCAGGAACTGGCTCGACAGCGCGTCCTGGTACTCCTTTGTGCTCGCGATGACCGCTGCCCGGGTCGCAGGGCACGCATGCTTCGCGAAGGGAAAGGTGCGGGTGAACTCCGCCGCCGCGGTGGCGTCGGCTGTCTGGCCGAAGATATGGGTGACGGAGGACTGCGTGACGGTCGGCCGGGCGCAGGACACGTCGCCGTCGAAGTTTCCGCTCGGGAATTGCGCGAGCGTCAGCGAACCATCCGTGAACGACCGTCCGCTGCAGAGAGCCTGCGCACCCGTCTCGTTGCTCGCTCCGGGGATCCACGTGGCCAGGCCGCCGAGCGTGGTTGTCGACGCACTGGTCCTGCCGGTGATCGCGAGCCACTGGTCGGGTGGCGCGTAGACCCCGACGCTCGGAGCGCCCCCGGCGCGGAGGCCGACGACGAACCCCTGGAGCACGGCGACGTTCATCTCTTGGCCAGGGGGCTGCTGCTGCCAGGTGTTGGTCGTCTCGACGTCCAGCCACCACGGGTACGCACGCGGTGTTGTGGGGACTCTGTTCGGTGGCGACTGCCTGTTGATCGACTGCGCGGCAGCCCGCAGCCACGACGTGTCTCTCGCAGCCTCTTGGAGGCCGAACTCCCATCCGCAGGCCTGCGAGTCCTGTCCGACGGCCGCTGGACCCGATCTCGTGTCGACCTTCGTCGTCATGCAGCTTCCGTACGGGGTGGCGCCCGTCGTGGGCCAGCCGGACTCGACGGTCCCGTTGAACATGTTCCCCGGGTCACTGGTGTTCACGTACACCGATGCCCTGGGCTGGCTCGTCGACCCCGTGGAGGTGGTCACCGCCCAGTACAGCTCGCTTTCCTTGAAGCTGGGATACGACGAGGACGGGCCGAGGCAGGGGTTGAGCGTGCCCGGCACTCCGTCGTTGACCCCGACGATCCCGAAGGCCTGGCCGGTGGGGAAGGACGTCCCGCACTGTGGGAAGGAGATGTCGTTGCCCACCGGGGTGGCGGCAGCCACCTCGATGACCGACGAGGCCCAGGAGGCCGTTCCTCCTCCGAGGACCACGATCGCCACGATGCCTGACGCCACCGCAGCTCGGAACCCGATCGCACGGCGAGACTGCATGCACCCCCCTTTTCCTCTCGCGGCGAGGGTAGCTTCTCGCCCCGAGGAGTCGATGGACCCCGAGGCCCTCGTGGCGCACCTGCGACAGGGCTGCCGGACGACCGGCCCCGCTTCTTTCTCAGCGGCCTCGAGGGCCATCCACCCGTGGGGATGTTCTCCAGGCCACACTGTGTGCCGTGCCGACCTGTGCCCGGCGCAGCCGCGCTGACCATCGCGCCGCTTCCCGCCGCCGGCTGAGCTTGGTCCTCGCCGGGGGTTCGACCGCCCAGGCCACGGCCGCCGCACCGTTGGCAGCTCCTTCGTCCCAGCAGTGCTGCCCGCAGGTGGGGGACACGCTGCCGGCTCTGACCGTCCTCAGCGCCCGCGACCTCCGTGAGACCGCGCAGGCTCTTCGCAGGCTTGCCGACGAACCGCTGCCCGAGCTGACGCGAGTGGACGCCCGGATACGGGACCGGCTCACGTTCGCCGCTGGCGTGCTAGACAGGCTGTCGCGCTCTCGGGGCTCCGGGCCCTTTCGTGCCGTCATCGACGCAGCGGCGTGGGCGGCGGATCGCTCTTCCCGCTGAGCCCCCTGTGTCACGCCGTCCGGCCACGTCTGTGTGGCGTGACGATCGCAGAGGCGTGATCATCCGCGCGGACCTGTCGCGCGTGCCACCGATCATGAGCAAAGAAAAGAGCGGCCGACGAGGATCGAACTCGCATCATCAGCTTGGAAGGCTGAGGTTCTGCCATTGAACTACGGCCGCACAACGACGTGCCGGCCCGGACGCGTCGCCGGCAAGAGTGTAGGCGCCCCGGCGCGCCGGACTCGTCGCACGGCTCGTCCCATCGCGAGGGCGTCTACCGTTTTCTCCATGGCTTCGACGATGTACGAACGGGTCGGTGGTGAGGGGTTCTTCAGGTCACTCGTGGACCGCTTCTACTCTGGAGTCGCATCCGACACTGTGCTCCGTCCGCTGTACCCCGAGGACCTGGAGGTGCCGAACGAGCATCTGCGGCTGTTCCTGATCCAGTACTGGGGCGGTCCGCATTCCTACGACGAGCGACGTGGCCATCCTCGGTTGCGGATGCGGCACGCACCGTTCGAGATCGGGCTCGCCGAACGCGATGCGTGGCTCCACCACATGCTCTCGGCACTCGCTGAACAAGGGATCGACCGGGAGGATCAGGCGGAGATGGCCGAGTACTTCCGCATCACGGCGACGCAGCTCGTCAACCAGACCGCTCGGCGTCCTCGGTGAGCCACGGACCGCACGTGCGATGGCCCCTCTGAAGCGAACCGGCTCAGGACCGCAGCTGGCTGATCACTCGGATGCCGCGCTGCGGAGGCTCTTCACGTCGAAGACCCGCACCTGCTCGTCCAGCGGGACCACCATCTCGGGAGAGACAGACCGGTGCGTGGATGTCCGAAGGTGGACGCCGGTGCCGATCGCGACGAACTGGATCACCCGCGCGCTCGAGCTCGCCTTCCCCTCTCTCAGCTTGACCGCAACGATGCCCTCCGCCTTCATCGCGGTACCGGACTGCTGCATGCGTTCCATCGCACGCTCACGTGCCAGGTAGAGCGCCTGCGTGAGATTCGGCAGCTCGACATTTTGACCCTGCTGGGCGGCCCATTCTCTTGCAGTCCGTCGGGGGGCGATCACGAAGCTTGCGCCAGCGGCCAGTCCGAGCGGCCACCACCCAGCCCGGGTGAGGAGGACGAAGTCACGAGCAGAGAGGTCCGAGACGAACTCGAAGCGGTGAGCGTCCGCCCCCGTTCGGCGCACCGCCGTGCCCGTCAGCTCGATCGAGACGTGGTGTGACGACACCCGCACGCCCACCTCGACACCGAGCACCCCTGAGCCGCCCGACTGCTCACAAGATTGGCGGAGCTGCTTCACGGCGTGGTTGACCGCCCCGGTGAACGCCGCCGAAGCCTCCTGGACCTCGCCGGTGGTCCACTGCCACACCCCCCAGGGGATCGACCACCACGAGATGCCGTAGACGAGATCGACCGGCTCCCACCCGGCTGAGTGGAGCAGAAGCGTCTCGTCGATCGTGAGATCGGACGTGGTCCCCCGGGGAGCGCCCGCAGCGTCGCTGCCAGGATGTGCGGGCGACGCGACCGCGGTGACCGCCTGGCGGACCTCCTCGCGAAGTGTCACGGCTCGGGCCCTCGGATCACGCCCGTCACGCTCGTCAGGTCAGTCACGCTCGTCGCGCCGATCACGCCAGTCGGACGACCGGAGTCGCTTCCGGCAAGGGATCGAAGTCTTTGAACCGGCGCACGCGGGTCCCCTTCAACGTGCACTGGATGGACAGATCACCTTCCCCGATCTCGCGCTCGCTGCGCTCCAGCGTCGCGCCATGGAGGATGTCGGTGCCCAGTTGCGCGCGCACGTGCTCACGCGCGAGCCTTCGGGCCGCAGTCTCGGCCCGGTTGACCTGGTCCACGGGCCCCACGCCGGAAACCCCACCGGCCCCCGCTCCGTACCAGCTCCCGGCCGTGGAGCCCGCGAGCTGGTAGTGGGTGATGCAGTAGCCCACCATGCGGACGGCGCTCAGCGTGGCGACGACCGCGACCGGAGCGAACCCGGCCTCGATCAGCTTCGCGAGTCTCTGACCCGAAAGGTACGTGCTGAACGGGGTGGCGGGACGGGGCGCGTCGGGGACCGCGACGGCGGTGCCACTCGCACGGAACTCGACAGTCGTGCCGCTCACGAGCGAATGCATCGCGTCGACAACGCCCACGACCCCCGACGCGCCCAGCTCCTTGGCCTCGTCGACCATTCGGCTGGTTGCGAGCCCCCAGCCCATCGCCCAGCTCTGCTCGAGCCATGTCAGTTCGTAGTTGGCGCCGTACATGCGGTGTTCGGCGCTCACGAACCCGTGCGGGCACTGCCACTGCTCGACGTACTGACCACGGCTCTGCAACGGTCTGCTCGAGCCACTCCCAATCCCAGCGAACCCGGTGCCGAACCCCGTGCCGAACCCACCTGTGGCCATGAACCAGCTCCATTGCATGACTGCGTAGCCCTGGACATAACCCACCGGCTCCATGCCCATGTCGAGGCAGGAAGCAAAGTCGGCGACGGACAGCCCTGACGACCACGCACCGCCCGCGAGCCGACGCGTCGCAGCTTCGGGAAGCCCGTCGCCGGCAGTCACGGCCATCAGCCGTCGAGGGAGATGATCGTCTTCGGGTGCGGGATCGTGTGCTCTCCCTCCGAGCGGGCCACTGCAGTCCCGAGCGAGAGGAACTCGATCGTGTGGTCACCCCACATATGGCTCTTCTCCTCGAGCCGTACCCCGACGATTCCGGTAGCGCCAAGCTCGTTGGCCTCGTCCTGCATGCGGGTCATCGCAAGCTCGCGAGCCTCGTAGAGCGCCTGGGTGAAGTTCGGAAGCTCGACGTTGCGACCCGTGCTGCGCAGCGTCTGGCCGAGTCCGCGATGCGCGATGTGGTACACGCACGTCCCCATGACGAGCCCGAGCGGAACGTGGCCGGTCTGCATCAGGATCCAGAAGTCCTGCCCCGAAAGATCGGACGTGAAGGGCTTTCCGTGGAGGTTCCGGTAGGAGTGGCCGTCCTCCGCCTTGATCGCGGTACCGACTGCAATGAACTCCGCGGTGTCCGAGCCCCACTCGTAGTAGTTGACGTCGAGACGGACACCCACGACGCCGTCGGCACCGAGCTCGGTGGCTTCGGCGTCCATGCGGTCCATCGCGAGCTGGCGCGCTTCGTACATTGCCTCAGTGAGCTTGGACAGCTCCTGGCTCTGGGACCACTTCCTGGTCTGGATGCCGAGGTGGTAGATCGAGCTTCCCATGACGAAGCCCAAGGGATGGAAGCCCACTTCCTTGATGAGCAGGAACTCGTTGACGGAGAGGTCTGAGGTGAACATCCCCTTGTGCCCGGGGCGGTCCTCGAGCTCGGCGAGACGCCGGCTGGCGTCCCGGGGGAGACCTTCGGGGAGGGGGGCGGTTCCTTCTTCTGGATGGGGAACCGCCCCGCCTTGGCCTGGGCTCTCGGTCACGTGCCGTTTCCTATCACAAGCGACTCGAGGGCAACCCTCGTCGACTCGGTCGTCTGGGCTTCCGCGCGCAGCGAGCCGAGCAGCCGTCGAAGCCATTCGTCGATGCCCACGCGACTTGATCGGATGCGGATCCCCCCGCTGCTCCTGCTCACGGTGCATTCCAGGCTTCCTCGATCGACCGTCGCGTCGAACTGGTCGTCACCGAGGCGGATGGAGACCTGGCGGATCTCCTCGCTCTTCCGAAAGCGGCCGGCTCGCTCGACCGCGATCCGCTCGCCCAGTGCTCCCGAGAGCCTCGTGACCAGCACGCGCAAGAGGACTCGCACATCGCCGTCGTCCGCGTGCAAGGAGGATGCGAGCAGGTCGAGGTCCAGATCCCCGCCTTCTGCGCCGCCTGTCATCACAACGTGCAGGCTATCGCCGGGCTCCCTGGAACGCTTCCCCAACCCTCCTTGCCACCGCCCTCGCCACTCTCCTCGCCACCCCCCTCCTCGCCGCCACCGCCCTCGCCACCCTCCTCGCCACCCTCCTCGCCACCGCCCTGGCCGGCCATGGAGGAGGGCACCGCTCGTCTTCAGGCTTGGTAGAGGACACGCTCCCCCGAGGACCTCGCTCGTGACGTCGAGGGACGTCGGGGCTGGACCTACGACGGTCGTCATGGCGTTTCGCCGGACCCATCGCAGCATCGTGCGCGGTGCGGCTCTTCGCGATCACCAGTTAAGGTTGACGGCATGTCCCTTCGGCGAGCGGTCCCGTCGCGTCGCGGAGACGACACGGAACCTACGGAGGGAGCCACAGTTCCTGGGACGGGTGCCCGCAAGGACGACCGCTACAAGTGGGTCGTCCTCACGAACACGACCCTCGGTATGATGATGGCGACCATCGACACC
>JAKATJ010000061.1:0-2970 GCA_021828005.1 Actinomycetes bacterium
GGCGTGGGACGGAACGAGGTGCGCCACCTGACCCTCGTCGTGGGCGCACGCGGCGGGACATGCTGCGCCCCGGAGCTGGTCGACGGGCTCGCGGACGCCACTGCGGAGGCCGAGGAGGATGGGGTCTCCGAAGGGCTGGTTGCCGCGGAAGTCGCGGCGGTGGCAGGGGCGACCGACGAAGTGCTCGCTTCGGCGCCCCTTGCGTTGCCCTTGGCGCTCTCGGTCTGCATGGTGCGCCACGAGGCAGGGACGAACGGGCTGATCGCAGCGATGCAGTCGCTCCGCCGTGCGGTCCTCGCGGTGTCCGGCCTCGACCCGCGCAGCGTGCCGGTCCCGCTGGTGGCCGGCGATCCCCGGACGGCCGCGCTCGGGCTCGCCGAGCACCTGCGGGGCCTCCTCTTCAAAGCGGCGCGCGCGTGTGCCGCCGCGCCCGACGATGTCGCAAAGGCCGCGGCCGCGCGGCTCGCCTAGCCTGGGCGGACGCCACTCGACTCGTACCGCTCCAAGCGTGATCCGGCGCGCACTCCCGAGCCGGTGCCGCCCGTCGGTGCCGCGGTCCGTGAGCGCCGGAGCGGGGTACCGACCTTCGTGATCCAAGAGCATCGCGCGCGCCGCCTCCACTGGGACCCGAGGCTCGAGCGTGACGGTATCTACGTGTCGTGGGCGGTGCCCAAGGGCCTCCCCGCCGACCGGGCCACCAACCACCTCGCGGTGCGCGTCGAAGACCACCCGCTCGAGTACGGCTCGTTCGAGGGCACCATCCCGGCAGGCGAGTACGGCGCGGGCGAGGTCACGATCTGGGACGAGGGCACGTACGAGGCGACGAAGTGGACCGACCGGGAGGTGACCACCTCCGCGGGACTCGAGTCGACGCACGGTTCGTCCTCTTCAAGACCACCGGCGACGACTGGATGATCCACCGCGAGGACCCGACGCCCGACGGCTGGGAGCCGCTTCCCGAGCTCGTGAGGCCCATGCGCGCGGTCCCAGGCGCCCTGCCCGAAGAGTGCGGCTCCGACTGGCGCTACGAGTTCAAGTGGGACGGGGTCCGCACGATCGCGTACGCCCAAAGCGGGCGCGTCCGCCTCGTCTCACGTGCCGAGCGCGAGCGGACCGCCGCCTATCCCGAGATCGGCAAGCTCGGCGACGTGCTCGGCTCGCGCCAGGCGGTGCTGGACGGCGAGATCATCGCGCACGGCCCAGACCGGCGGCCGAGCTTCGAGGCGCTCCAGCCACGGATGTTGGTGGACGACGCCGCGCGCGCACGCCGCCTCGCTGCGACGGTGCCGGTCACCTACATGATCTTCGACCTCCTCCACCTCGACGGGCTGTCGACGCTCTCGATGCCGGGCGTCGACCTCCTCGCCGCAGCCGAGGCTGGCGGCCTCGAGGGGGTGGTCGCAAAGCGTGCCGACAGCCCGTACCGGCCTGGCCGGCGCAGCGCCGACTGGGTCAAGGTGAAGCTGGCGCGGACCCAGAGCGTCGTGATCGGCGGCTTCACGGAGCCGAAGGGCTCGCGGGCGGGTTTCGGCGCGCTGCTGGTCGGGATCCCCGGCCCCGAAGGGCTCGTCTTCTCGGGAAAGGTGGGAACCGGGTTCAGCGACCCGGCGATCGCCGGGCTCCTCACCCGGATGAGACCCCTGCGCCGCATCCGCACGCCGTTCTCGACGCCCGTGCCGGCCGCCGACGCCGCGGGCGCAACGTGGGTGGAGCCGGAGCTCGTGGGAGAGGTGCGATTCAGCGAGTGGACGCGCGCGGGCCGGCTGCGGCAGCCGTCGTGGCGGGGGCTCCGCGACGTGCGTCCCGGCGACGTGGTTCGCGAGGCCTGACCCAGGCGTCCGGTGAGCCCCGAGACCCCGACGGCGACGGAGGTGGAGGGGCGCCACCTCGTGCTCACCAATCTCGGCAAGGTCCTCTTTCCCGAAGCCGGGTTCACGAAGGCCGACGTCATCGACTACTACGTGCGGATCGCGCCGGTGCTCCTGCCGCACCTGGCCGGCCGTCCGGTCACCTTCGTGCGCTGCCCCGACGGGGTGGACGCGGGGTGCTTCTTCGAGAAGCGGCTTCCGCGCGGCGCCCCGGAGTGGCTCCGGGCCATCGACGTCCCGCGCTCGAGCCGCTCGGACGCGCCGGCGATCCACGCGCCGGCGATCGCCGACCTGCCCTCGCTCGTCTGGGCCGCCAACCTGGCCGCGCTGGAGCTGCACGTGCCCCTCTGGCGGGTCCGGCCACCCGGCGAGCGCGGACGGTTCGACCAGATGGTCTTCGACCTTGACCCGGGCCCGCCGGCGACGATCGTCGAGTGCTGCACCGTCGCCCAGGTCCTGGTCGACGTCCTCGCAGCAAAGGGGCTCTCGAACGTCCGCCCGAAGACGAGCGGGAAGAAGGGCCTCCAGCTCTACGTGGCGCTCGAGCCTCCTCGTGCCCCCGATTGGGTGCGCGAGGAGGCGGCGAGGATCGCCCGCGCCGTCGAGCGCGACCACCGGGACCTCGTCGTGGCGAAGATGCGCAAGGACCTCCGCCCGGGGAAGGTCTTCATCGACTGGAGCCAGAACGTGCCCGCGAAGACGACGGTCGCGGCGTACTCGTTGCGGGCGATGGCCCGGCCGTCGGTCTCCACCCCCGTCACCTTGGCCGAGGTCGCCGCCTGCGCGGCCGGCGGCGACCCGCAGGCGCTGCGCTTCGGGACCGAAGAAGTGCTCGCCCGCGTCGAGCGGCTCGGCGACCTCTTCGGCACCGGGTGAGCGGGCCCGGCTCCGGGTCCCGGCGGGCGTGGCCGTGGGACCGACGACGAGGGCGACAGCCTCCGGTCGCGCGGACCTTTGGCCCTACCGTGCGGGCGGGGCGGCGGCAGGCTGGCGTTGGAGCGGCACGCCGGCTCGCAGTGGCCAGTGTCGAAGGCCGCTCCGACGGGCCGGGTGGAGAGGAGGTCGATGTCCGAGTACGTGCGCTTCTTCGAAGAGATCGGCG
>JAKATJ010000061.1:3070-12951 GCA_021828005.1 Actinomycetes bacterium
GCGGTGCTCCGCAGGTCGCTGGGCGACAAAGCCGTGAAGATGGTGCTCGCCGAAGGGCAGTCGAAGCAGACCACGCGCAACGTCCCCACCCCCCGCGCCGACCGCGCCCGGTACTGCGTGACCGACGAGGAGGTCCTGGCGCTCGCCGGCCATGCCGTCACCGTCGAGCGTCACTACGGCCGGCCGATGGACATCGAGTGGGCCAAGGACCGTCTCGACGGCCTGGGACGCTTCCAGCCGGGCGAGATCCTGGTCGCCGACACGACGACGCCCGACTGGGAGCCGGTCATGAAGACGGCCGCTGCCATCGTCACCAATCGCGGCGGGCGCACCTGCCACGCTGCGATCGTCGCGCGCGAGCTCGCGACCGCGGTCGTCGGAACTGGCGATGCGACCGCCCAGGTGCCCTCGGGAGAGGCCGCCACCGTGTCGTGCGCGGAAGGTGAAGAGGGGCGCGTCTATCGGGGGACGGTCCCCTTCAGCGTGTCGCGGATCGAGGTCGCCGACATCGCGCGACCGAGAACCAACCGGATGGAGTTCATCATCAGCGAGGACGTGAAGATCCGTCCCCTTGCGCTGGTCCACCCCGAGAAGGTCACCGACAGGGTCGCGCGGGCGGAGATCGACCGCCTCACCGCGGGGTACCCCAGTGGAGAGGCGTACTTCGTGGAGCGGCTCTCCGAGGGAATCGGGACGATCACCGCCGCCTTCTGGCCGAAGCCCGTCGTGGTGCCCATGTCGGACTTCAAGACTGACGAGTACGCGAACCTCATCGGCGGTGCCGACTTCGAGCCGGTCGAGAGCAATCCGATGCTGGGCTTTCGCGGCGCGTCTCGTCACGCTCGCCCCGGCTACGAAGAAGGGTTCGCTCTGGAGTGCCGGGCGATGCGTAGGGTGCGTGAGAAGATGGGGCTCACGAACGTCGTACTCATGCTGCCGTTCGTTCGCCGCGTCGCCGAGGCCGACCGTGTGCTCGCCCGAATGGCGGAGCTCGGCCTCGTGCGCGGCGAAGGGGACCTCGAGATCTACGCGATGTGCGAGGTCCCGAACGACGTCGTCCTCGTGGACCGCTTCGCGCGGCGCTTCGAAGGGCTGTCGATCGGGTCGAACGACCTGACCCAGCTCACGCTCGGGGTGGATCGCGACAGCGAGACGGTCGCCTTCGACTACGACGAGCGTGACGATGGCGTGCAGGAGATGATCAAGCTCGCAGTCGAGGGCTGCCGGCGCAACGGGATCCACTCGGGGATCTGCGGCCAGGCACCCTCGGACTACCCCGACTTCGCCGAGTACCTCGTCACGCTCGGCATCGACTCGGTGAGCCTGAACCCCGACACCGTGGTGAAGACGACCCTGCTCGTGCTCGACGTCGAGCGTCGTCTCGCAGCGCAGTCAGGCCGGCCTTGAGCGGGCCGGTGCCCGATCTCACGCCCCTTCCGGACCTCGCCCACGACCGGGCGACCGCGGGGCCGCTGCGGACCCGGCTTCCCGTCTACGTCGACCTCCTCCCACCGTGCAACGCGGCGTGCCCGGCGGGAGAGGACGTCCAGGGCTGGCTGGCCGACGCCCGGGCCGGCGACGCCGAGCGCGCGTGGCGAAGGCTGGTCCGGGACAACCCGCTCCCGGCGGTGCACGGGCGCGTCTGCTACCACCCCTGTGAGGACGACTGCAACCGGGCACAGTTGGACGAGGCCGTCTCGATCCACGCCGTCGAGCGCTTCCTCGGCGACATGGCCCTCGAGTCGGGTTGGCGGCCGGACCCCCCTGCTCCTCCGACCGGGAAGAAGGTGCTCGTGATCGGCAGTGGCCCGAGCGGGCTCTCGGCCGCCTACCACCTGAGGCGGCTCGGCCACGCGGTCGAGGTCCGCGACGCCGGCGCCCGGCCAGGAGGGATGATGCGCTACGGCATCCCTCAGTACCGGCTTCCGCGCGACGTCCTCGACGCAGAGATCGCGCGCATCGAAGAGACCGGGGTGCGCATCCTGGGCGGTCACCACGTCGAAGACCTCCTCGACGAGCGCCAGGAGGGCGGCTTCGACGCGGTGTTCGTTGCGGTGGGCGCACACCTCGCCAGGCACGTCGACATCCCTGCGCGCGACGCCGGCCGCATTCTCGACGCGCTCTCGCTGCTCGGGCGCGTCGCCGCGGGTGAGCGACCGGCCATCGGCCGGCGCGTCGCGGTCTACGGGGGCGGCAACACCGCGATGGACGCGGCGCGCGTCGCCCGCCGCCTCGGCGCGGACGAGGCGCTCGTCGTCTACCGGCGCACCCGCGCCCAGATGCCCGCGCACGAAGAGGAAGCCGAGGAGGCCGAGCAAGAGGGTGTCAAGATGCACTGGCTCCGCACCATCAGTGCGTTCGACGCGCCCGACCTCCAGGTCGAGGTGATGGAGCTCGACCAATCGGGGTTCCCGCGCCCGACGGGCCGGTTCGAGGCGCTCGCTGCCGACACGGTGATCCTCGCGCTCGGCCAGGACGCCGAAACGGGCTTCCTCCGACAGGTTCCCGGGGTCGAGTTCGAGCCCGACGGGACGGTGAAGGTGTCGGCGACGCTCGAGACGGGCTGCGCGGGAGTGTTCGCAGGCGGGGACATGGTGCCCAGCGATCGCACGGTCACCGTCGGGGTCGGTCACGGGAAGAAGGCTGCACGCCACATCGACGCATGGCTGCGCGCCGCGGGACCGGCGGCCGGCTCGAAGCACGCCGTCGCGACGTTCGAGGGGCTCCACCTGTGGTACTTCGGCGACGCGGCGCGCCGTGCCGAGCCCGTCGTCCCCGCCGCACGGCGCGTGGAGGGGTTCACGGAGGTGAAGGGCGGGCTCGGTCCGTCCGAAGCCGTCTTCGAGGCGACTCGCTGCTTGTCGTGCGGGAACTGCTTCGAGTGCGACGGCTGCCTGGGAGCCTGCCCGGAGGGGGCGGTGGTGAAGCTCGGCCCGGGACTTCGGTATCGAATCGACGAGGACCGGTGCACCGGGTGCGGCGTCTGCTTCGACCAGTGCCCGGTCCACGCGATCGAGATGGTGGAGGTGACGCCATGATCCGGGCGACCGTCGACGGGAACGACGCCGTGGTGTCGGTCGCTTACAGGCTGAGCGAGGTGTGCTGCATCTACCCGATCACCCCCTCTTCGCCGATGGCCGAGCGTGCCGACGAGTGGTCGGCGGCCGGCCGCCCGAACGTCTGGGGGACGGTGCCGACGGTGCTCGAGATGCAGAGCGAGGGCGGCGCCGCGGGTGCGCTCCACGGCGCATTGCAGAGCGGGGCGCTCGCCACGACCTTCACCGCTTCCCAGGGCCTCCTCCTCATGATCCCGAACCTCTACAAGATCGCCGGCGAGCTCACGCCTGCAGTGCTGCACGTGGCCGCGCGATCGGTCGCGACCCAGGGGCTGTCCATCTTCGGCGACCACTCCGACGTCATGGCGGTGCGGCAGACCGGCGTCGGGATGCTCGCTTCGGCGTCGGTCCAAGAGGCGCACGACCTTGCCCTGGTGGCGCACGCCTCGACGCTCCGGACGCGCGTGCCCTTCGTGCACTTCTTCGACGGGTTCCGCACCTCACACGAGCTGAACACCGTCGAGCTCTTCGAAGACGAAGACCTCCAAGACCTCGTCCCCTCGGCGCTCGTCCGCGAGCATCGGGGCCGCGCGCTCGCCCCCGAGCGCGGGTTCATCCGCGGAACCGCGCAGAACCCCGATGTCTACTTCCAGGCGAGGGAGACGGTGAACCCGTTCTACGCAGCCGTCCCTCCGACCGTGGCGCAGGTGATGACACGGCTCGCGAAGAGGTCCGGGCGCAGGTACCACCTCGTGGACTACTTCGGGGACCCCGACGCCGAGCGGGTGATCGTCGTCATGGGCTCGGCAGGGGAGACGGTGCGCGAGACCGTGCGCGTCCTCGTCGCCCGCGGGACACGCGTGGGCGTGGTGCAGGTCCGGCTCTACCGACCCTTCCCGGCCGACGCGCTCGTGGCCGCGATGCCCCCGAGCGTTCGGACGGTCGCTGTCCTGGACCGGACGAAGGAGCCAGGATCGCTCGGCGAGCCCTTGTACCTCGACGTCGTCGCGGCGCTCGCCGAGGCAGAGAAGACCGGCACGAGCCGGCGCCCGCAGTCCCCGAACGTGATCGGCGGCAGGTACGGGCTGTCGTCGAAGGAGCTGACTCCGGGGATGGTGGCGGGGGTTCTCCACGAGCTGACCCAGCGCGAGCCGAGACGCCGGATCACCGTCGGGATCGTCGACGACGTCACCAACACGAGCGTGGAGCCCGACGCCTCGGTCGACGTCGAGCCGGTCGGCACGTTCGGGGCGCTGTTCTTCGGGCTCGGCTCGGACGGGACCGTGGGCGCCAGCAAGAACACGATCAAGATCCTGGGAGACGAGGGCTTCTACGCACAGGGCTACTTCGTCTACGACTCCAAGAAGTCCGGGTCGAAGACGGTTTCCCACCTCAGGTTCGGGCGGGAGCCGATCCACGCCCCGTACCTCCTGCGGCGGGCGGACTTCGTCGGGTGCCACCAGTTCGCCCTTCTCGACGATCACGAGGTGCTCGCCGCGGCCGCGGACTCCGGGACCCTTCTCCTCAACTGCGCGCTCGGGCCCGAAGAGGTGTGGGACGCGCTCAGCCGCCCGGTGCAGGAGGAGATCGTGGCCAAGCATCTCGCGCTCTACGTCATCGACGCGAGCGGCATCGCCAGGGAGGTCGGCCTCCCCGGGCGCGTCAACACCGTGCTCCAGACGGCGTTCTTCGTCTTGTCGGGGGTCATCCCGAAGGAGCAGGCTGTCGAGCGGATCAAGGCTTCCCTCGCGAAGACCTACGTCAAGCGCGGGCAGGAAGTGGTGGCCCGGAACCTCGCCGCGGTCGACCGCGCCCTGCTTGCGCTTCACGCCGTGGACACCCAGCGCGCGGTGACCTCCGCACGGCTCCCCGCCCCGGCGGTGCCCGCCTCCGCGCCCGAGTTCGTCCGCAGGGTCACCGCTGCGATGCTGGAGGGCAGGGGCGACGAGCTCCCCGTGAGTGCCCTGCCCGTGGACGGCACCTATCCGAGCGGCACCGCGGCGTTCGAGAAGCGGAACATCTCGGACCTCGTCGCCGACTGGGACCCCCGGGCCTGCATCCAGTGCGGCCACTGCAGCTTCGTCTGCCCGCACAGCGTCATCCGGTCGAAGCTCTACGAGGAAAAGGACCTCGCGGGCGCGCCGGAAGGTTTCAGGTCCGCGCCGCTCAACGCCGTCGGCCTGCCCGGACGACGCTTCACCCTGCAGGTGTACGCCGAGGACTGCACGGGATGCGGGTTGTGCGTCGAGGCGTGCCCGATCACCGTCCCGAGCGCTCCCGGTCAGAGCCCGCGCAAGGCGATCGACCTCGTCGAGCGGGGGCCGATCGTCGGGCAGGCCCGCGTGCACGTGGGCTTCTTCGAACGCCTGCCCGTCACCGACCGCGCACGGGTCGACTTCGGCACGGTGCGGGGTACGCAGTTCCTCACGCCGCTCTTCGAGTTCTCCGGTGCCTGCGAAGGCTGCGGCGAGACCCCCTACCTGAAGGTGCTCTCCCAGCTCTTCGGCGACCGGATGGTCGTCGCGAACGCGACGGGGTGCTCTTCGATCTACGGCGGGAACCTGCCGACGACGCCCTGGACGGTCGACGGTTCCGGTCGTGGGCCGGCGTGGTCGAACTCCCTGTTCGAGGACAACGCCGAGTTCGGTCTCGGCATGCGGTTGGCGATCGACCGTCAGACCGAGATCGCCCGCAGCCGCCTCGAGGAGCTCCGTCACGAGGTGGGGGAGGAACTGGCAGCCGCGATCCTCGACGCTCCGCAGCTCCGGGAGTCCGAGTTCGCCGCTCAGCGGGCGCGGGTGGCCGAGCTGCGGGCACGGCTCGAGCACGTCCGCGACGACGCCGCGGACGACCTGCGGAGCGTCGTCGATTTCCTCGTCCGACGCAGCGTGTGGATCATCGGCGGGGACGGGTGGGCCTACGACATCGGGGCGGCCGGACTCGACCACGTGCTCGCCAGCGGGCGGAACGTGAACATCCTGGTGCTCGACACCGAGGTCTACTCGAACACCGGCGGCCAGATGTCGAAGGCGACCCCTCTCGGGGCGGTCGCGAAGTTCGCAGCAGCAGGCAAGGACGTGCCGAAGAAGGATCTTGCGCTCCAGGCGGTCGCCTACGGGAGCGTCTACGTCGCGCGTGTGGCGATGGGCGCCGACCCCCAGCAGACGCTTCGGGCGCTGCGGGACGCCGAGGCCTACGACGGCCCTTCGCTCGTGCTCGCGTACAGCCACTGCATCGAGCACGGGATCGAGATGCGCGACGGCCTCGCGCAGCAGTACCGCGCGGTGGCGTGCGGCTACTGGCCCCTCATGCGCTACGACCCGGTGGTCCGGGCGTCGGGCGGCAGCCCCTTCCTCCTCGACTCCCCGCGTCCGCGCATACCGCTCTCGGCGTACACCGCGCGAGAGACGCGCTACCAGGCTCTCGTCCGCGCCCACCCGGACGAGGCGGCGCGTCTGCACCAGCTCGCAGAAGAGGCGGTCACGCAGCGCTGGGACGACTACGAAGAGATGGCGACCCACGGCGCGCGGCAATTCGTCGCCGATGCCCGGAAGGGCGGATCCGCGAAGCTCTGAGGGTGCGGGCATCCGCCAGCTCGCCGGCGGTCCCCAGGGTCGGGACCTTGTTCCCTGTGCGAGGAGGGCCCGCGGAAGGGACGATCACACGGTGACGACATGGACCCGTCCGAACCCAGCCGTGCACGAGTTCCTCAGGAATGCCATCGTGTCGGTCGATCGGTCGGCGACCTTGCGCGCCGCCGCCGCCGCCATGAAGCGAGCAGGCGTGGGAGCGCTCGCGGTGATGGACGCCGACGACGTGCAGGGCATCGTGACGGAACGCGACATCGTGGGCGCGCTCGCCCGCGGTGCTGATCCCGACAGCTGGCGGGTCGCCGATGTGGAGTCGGTCTCTCCCCGCTATCTCACGTTGGCCGATTCGGCGGCCACCGCCGCGCGGGTCATGCTCGCTGCCGGCTGCCGCCACCTTCCCGTGGTCGACGAGGGCGTCGCCGTCGGGATCGTCTCCATCCGCGACGTGGTACAGGCGCTCGTCGCGGACTTCCACGAGCTCCAGACAACCGCGCCCTGACGCCGCGCCCTGACGCCGCGCCCTGACGCCGCGCCCTGACGCAGAAGGGCGCGCTGCAGGAGGTCCGGCACAGGTCGCCGTCGGTCGTGGCGCGGCCGGCACCGAACGCGACGGACGTGCGGGTTCCCCCGGTGCAGCACGTTCGGCTATGCGTGGAGGTGCTGGACCGACGCGTCCGATCCCGGGAAGAAGAGCCCCTCCTCGCCCGTATCGCTCCAGCGGACGACGTACGGAGGTTCGCCGTCGGCGCCATGCACCTCGAGGACTTCCCCGTCGCGGTCCGGTTGTCCCATGCGATGGCCCTGCACGACGATACGGTCACCCACGGTCGCTTGCACGAGGACCTCCCTTCAGCCCTGCTCTCCGCCACCTTGCCGGTTCCCACGATCGGCTCACCGGAGCCGCTCGGGTAGGGGCGAAGGTCACGGCGGCGGTCACCGCCCACACGGCAGCGCCCGCGCCCTGCGGGCGACGGAGGGGCCTAGGGCACTAGGTCCCTTCCCGGACAGGGGGTGCCCGGGCCAGAGTTGGAAGTGAAGGACGAGTGGCACGGGAACGCTTGGTCGGTCCCGCGGCATGAGGAGGAGTCGGGTTGTGCGCTGGTTGACCGGTCGGCTCGGATCCAGAAGGCGTCACCGGCGACGCGCGGACACAGAGCACGAGGGCGTGGAGGAGTCGGCCGACGCGGTCTTCGACGGCGACGTGGTCTCGGACTGCGAAGCCTTCCTCCTCGGGGGGTACGCCGAGTTCCTCGAGGCACGGTCGGAGCCGGTCCCGGTCTGGGCGTGGACCAACGTCCTCGCCCACGGCCGCCGCGAGGACCTCGAGCGGGCTGCCGCGGGCGCGCGCGTCGGGTGGTCCTGGACGCGCCGGTGGCGAGTCGCCCGGACCTTTGCCGCTGGCGAGCTGCTGGACAGGGTCGCCAGCGGAGCGTCGCTCGCAGACATGCAGCGCGAGGTCCTGGTGCCCCTGGAGCTGGAGCTCGTGAGCTGCCGGGAAGACTGGGCGTGCATGCCGGAGCGCTGGCTCGAGGTCGTGCGGTCAGCTCTTCACAGTTACCGTCCCTCGAACCGGACCTGAGGGGACTCGGATCAGCCGTTCTCCCCGTTCTCCCAAAGAGCCCGTAGCTCGCGAGGGAGCACCGCTCCGACACGTTGACGGTCGTCCGGCACGAGGTCGCGCAGCGCGTGGACGACGCCAGAGGTCACCGCCTCAGCCTGATCGAGCTGGACGCCCGACGTCGTCGCGACGATCCGGCCGACCAGGTCGTGCAGCGAGCGGGCGGGAGGGGCGTCGAGGATGCGCCTCGGGGGTGTGAGGAGCGGCCGGACGTCTTCTGGGAGATGTGACGCGAGGCGGGCTCGTTGGGCGCGTGGCAACCGGTCGGCAAACGTCGCAAGGACACCTCGGACCACGAACGGCGCCGATGCGGAGGCGACCCCGGCCATCTCGGCGGCACCGACCAGGGCCTTCAACGCCGCGGACGGCGGATGGACGTCGTGGCCCGCGGACGGGCGCGTGTCCCAAGGGCCCAGCCCTACGTGGAGGTACGACTCGACCCCGGCGACACCCGGGACGTCGGCCACGGCGCGCTCGATCTCCTCTGCATCGTGCGCGGTCCCGACCTCTCCGTGGAGCAGGGCGACGTGGTGGTCGACCATCACGTGCACACGCGGGAGGTCCAGCGTGCGTTCAAGCCTCCCGAGGCTCGAACGGACTCGATCGGCGAGAACGTTGTCGGAGACGATCGGGTCAGGCTCGCGGCCGCGCAACCGGTAGCGCGCGCCCTCGATGCGCCCCCTGACGTAACGGACCCGACTCGCCGCGCGAGTGGCCGTTCGCCGTAGCTTGCGTTTGACGGTGTTGCCGGGGGGGCTCGCCACGACGACGGCGCCAGCCGCCGCGGCCGCTCCGATCAGTGCCCACCGGGTCCGCCTCCGCATCAGGTCCTCCCTCCTGCGCTGCAGCCCGTCGCCTCATGCGACGTGTTCGGCTGTGACGAGCCGCGCGCCGTAGTAGGTGCGCAGGTACTCGAGCGCGTGAGCCTGACGCTCTGGCACAGGTTCGGCCGAGCTCGGCTCGAACACCGTCGTCGCGTCGGGGCACACCGCGACCTCCAACCCCCTTATGAACGCGTCGTACGCAGTGTGGCGCACGCAGCAGTCGGTGTGCTGGCCCACGAGCACGACCCGGCCGACGTCGTGGGCCCGGAGCTCGTTCTCGAGGTTGCTCGAGGTGAACGACGAGTAGAACCGCTTCGGCACCACGATGTCGTCGTGCTCGGGGCGGAGCTGGTCCACCACGGCAGCTCCCCGCGTACCGGCCATCGCGTGCGGGGGGAAGACGCGGAGCTCGACGTCCGACAGCTCGTGGGCGTCGTTCGCGTAGACCACCAGCCAGTCATGTGTCGTGCGGGCACGAGTCGCGAGCCGTTGGATGGGCTCGACGATCCCGAGGGCTGCGGGATTGCCGAGGACTCCGTCGACGAAGTCGTTCAGCATGTCCACTACCAAAAGAGCACTTCGCATGACGTTCGATCCTCCTGCTCCTTTCGAGTCCCTCGTCCGAGTTCTACTCGGATGGTTCGCGGATCATCGCGTCGAATCCTGAAAGATTGCATGTGAAGGGACCCCATCGGAACAAGGGGACACGATGAGGTCGCCGGATCAGGAACACGAGGACGCTCCTTCCAATGTCGATCGTAGGTGGATTTGGTGTGCACCGGGCACAGACCAC
>JAKATJ010000185.1 GCA_021828005.1 Actinomycetes bacterium
GTGCCAACCGGCGGCGCCTCGAAGGGCTCGGGGGCCCGGGTAACGTGCAGGCCATGGCCTCAGATTCCCCCCTCCACGTCACCGTCACCGGCGCTGCCGGGCAGATCGGCTACTCCCTGCTCTTCCGGATCGCGTCCGGCCAGCTGCTGGGCGGCGACCAGCCCCTGGTCCTCCGGCTGCTCGAGATCGAGCCGGCGATGCACGCGCTCGAGGGGGTCGTCATGGAGCTCGACGACTGCGCCTTCCCGCTGCTGAGCGACGTGGTCGCCACGTCCGACCTGAAGACCGCGTTCGACGGGGCGTCGTGGGCGCTCCTCGTCGGCTCCGTCCCCCGCAAGGCTGGCATGGAGCGCGGCGACCTCCTCGGGGTCAACGGCGGGATCTTCAAGCCGCAGGGCCGCGCGATCGCCGAGCACGCGGCGTCGGACGTCCGCGTGCTCGTCGTCGGCAACCCCTGCAACACGAACTGCCTGATCGCCCGCTCGAACGCGCCCGAGGTGCCCGCCGACCGTTGGTTCTCGATGACGCGCCTCGACGAGAACCGCGCGAAGAGCCAGCTCGCTCGCCGTGCCGGGGTGCCGGTCTCGGCGGTCACGAGCCTCGCGATCTGGGGCAACCACTCGGCGACGCAGTACCCCGACTTCGAGAACGCCCGGATCGGCGGCAGCCCGGCGACGGAGGTGATCGCCGACCGCGGGTGGCTGGAGGGCGAGTTCCTCACCACGGTGCAGAAGCGCGGGGCCGCCATCATCGACGCGCGCGGCGCGTCCTCCGCCGCGTCCGCCGCGAACGCGGCCATCGACACCGTGGCCGCGTTGCGTGGCGCGACGCCCGAAGGGGACTGCACCTCGGTCGCGGTGGTGAGCTCCGGCGAGTACGGGATCCCCGAGGGGCTGCAGTTCGGCTTCCCGGTGCGCGCGGACGGCCGGGGCGGCTGGGCCGTCGTGGAGGGGTTCGCGCACGACGAGTTCGCGGGCGAGCGCATCCGGGTGACCACCGAGGAGCTGCTGTCCGAGCGGGCGGAAGTCGAGGAGATGGGCCTTCTCGGCTGAGCTCACGGCACGCGCCCCGCGCTGCTCGTTCAGGCGGTCGCCCCGCGCCGCTCGTTCAGGCGGTCGCCCCGCGCTGGGGGATCTCGATTCCCACGCTCGTGAGAAGGCTCAGCTTCCTGGCGACCGAGTCCTGCCAGACGACCAGCTCCGCGTCGAACTGCGAGCGGTTCCCTTCCTCGCACGCGTGCTCCACTTCGTCGAACGCCGCGTCCTCGGCGTCCAGGAGCTGGCGGTACCGGAGGAGGAAGTGGTCGTCGATCGGCTGGTGCACAGGGCGCCTCCCGTGTCATGGGCCCGCCGGTCACGGGCCGGTAGCGCAAAGACTACCTACGGGGTGGTCTGCTCGGACAGAGGTCCGAGGCGCGATGCCGCCGCGGCGAGGAGTGACTGGCCCCTGACCAGGACCGACAGGTTGCCCCGGACCCTCACCCGACCGGCGGCGAGGAGCCCCGAGGGGTCCAGCTCGCCGCGCGCCAGCGCGACCGCGTCGTCGAATTGGACCGAGATGGTCGCGTCGGGCACCGGCGCGTCGCCCGACGCCTCCTCCCGTGCCGGCTCCCGCGCTTCCTCCCGCGTCATCGTGACCCGGCCCTCGTGGGCCACGAGCGTGACGCGCACGGTCCCCGCGGGTCCGTCGTCCACGATCTGGCGGAGCCGGAACGAGACGTCCGGGTCGGGCTCGAGCTCCGCTACGGCCTCGTTGAAGGCTGCGATCCATTCATCGGAGTAGAGGCGCACCGATCGCGCCCCCCTCAATGCGGCGCTGCGGCGGCCGCTTCTTCGGCGGTGCGCTTGTGGCGGCCGAGGATCTTGCGGCCGAGCCATGCGACCGGGTCGTAGGACGAGTCGACCACACGCTCTTTGAGCGGGATGATCGCGTTGTCGGTGATCTTGATGTGCTCGGGGCACACCTCGGTGCAGCACTTCGTGATGTTGCACAGCCCGATTCCCATGCGCTGGCGCACGAGCTCCCGGCGGTCGTTCGTGTCGAGCGGGTGCATCTCGAGCTCAGCCAACCGGATGAAGAACCGCGGTCCCGCGTAGTGCTGCTTGTTGTCTTCGTGGTCGCGGATCACGTGGCAGACGTCCTGGCAGAGAAAGCACTCGATGCACTTGCGGAACTCCTGGCCCCGCTCGACGTCCACCTGCTGCATCCGGTAGCCCTCGGGACCGGCGGGTGGAGGTGCGAAGGCGGGCACCCTCTTGGCGACTTCGTAGTTGAAGCTGACGTCGGTCACGAGATCGCGCAGGATCGGGAACGTCCGCATCGGGGTGACGGTGATGGGGCCTTCGGGGAGCTCGTCCACGCGCGTCATGCACATGAGCCTTGGCTTGCCGTTGATCTCCGAGGAGCACGAACCGCACTTCCCGGCCTTGCAGTTCCAGCGGCACGCGAGGTCCGGTGCCAGGGTCGCCTGGATCCGGTGCACGACGTCGAGCACGACCTCGCCCTCGTTGGCCGGCAACGTGTAGTCGACGAGGTCACCGCCCGCCGCGTCGCCGCGCCACACCCGCAAGGTGACGGTGGCCTCCTCCGTCGCCTCGGTCTCCTCCGTCGCCTCGG
>JAKATJ010000062.1 GCA_021828005.1 Actinomycetes bacterium
CAGGAGCATCCCGGCCCCCGCGGCGAGGACCCGACGGGTGACCGCCACCGCCGGGCCGACGACGAAGGCGGTGATCGCCTGGAAGAGGAACAGCCACCCGATCGTCGGGAGGCTCCGGTAGCCGGCGGACCAGAGGTCGAGGTGGATGGCGCCCGACCAGACCACCATGGCCGCGCCGAGCACCATCGACGCGTCGGCGGCCCACCGCCTTACGTCACCTCGAGCAGGGAGCGGCCTCACAGCGTGCAGGCCCGAAATGCTATCGAGAGGTGCCCGCAGCCGAATGGCGGCGTCAGGCGAGTCTCCTCGGCGCGCTGCCACCCTCGCTCGCGGGGCGGTCGGCTCGACCCGACGCCACCGACCCCGGTCGTTGGCCTAACGTTTCGCCCAGGAACACGACGTGTGCCAACGGAGAGGAGCTGCAGATGGTCCAGCGCTCGTCATGCCGATCCCTGACCGCCGTCGTTGTGGCGTCCTCGCTCGCGCTGGTGGTCGCGACGGCCTCGCCCGCCATTGCCGGCGCCTCGAGCCGCAGGCACCGAACCGAGCCCCGTGGCGTCCTGGTCCGGCTCGAGAGGTCCAAGAAGTACGGCGAGTTCCTCACCGACGGGGCTGGCCGGACCCTGTACGTCCTCACCGCTCCCGGCGCGAAGTCGCTCGAGTGCACGGGTGTGTGCACCTCGATCTGGCCGCCGCTCCTCACGAAGGGAAAGCCGCGTGCGGGCAAGGGCGTCGTGGCGAAGAGGTTCCGCACGGTGAAGCGGGGCTCGTCGCTGCAGGTGGTCTACGACGGGCACCCGCTCTATCTCTACGCAGCCGACAGTGGTCCTGGACAAGTGAACGGGGAAGGGATCAAGAGCTTCGGGGGCACGTGGTACGTCCTGAGCCCCAAGGGCTCGCCAGTCAAAGGCGCGCTGGCGTCGACGGCGTCGAGCGGTGGGAAACGAAGCTCGGGAGGCTGGTGAGAGGCGTCGCGCGCAGCGAGATGCCTCAGGTCACTTGGCCGCCGGCCGCCTCGGCGTTCCTGGGTGCAGGTGACACGGACGAACCCGGCGGGGGAGGCTCACCCCTGTTCCAGGACCGCCACACGAGCCGGTGGATGGGCAGGTACCGCGGGATGTCACGCAGTCCGGGGACGAGAGGAACGCAGAGCAGCAGGATCGTGGCGATCCCGGTCATGTAGATCGCGATGAGGTCGACGTTCGTCGACGTCCGGAACCCGGGGACCTGGTACCACAGGTCGTAGAGCCACAGCCACGGCTGCCCGGGGTAGCTGCCGGTCTCGTTCATGACCCCCCACTGTGTGCCGAGCAGGTGGAGCCTCTTGCCGACCGCGCTGAAGTAGCTGCCGTCTTCGAGGAAGAGGAGGGGCTTCGTGAAGTTGGTGCCGTAGAACTGGTGCTGTGCGAGCAGTGCAGCATCGAGCGCGCCCGAGCGCGCCATAGACAGCTCGGCGTCCATGAGGACCGGCACCGGGCCGTCGTCTGCCTTCGGCACCGAGGGCGTGCCGTCGGTGAAGGTGACGTGGGGCACCGCTTGGTCGACGTAGGCGGCGACCCAGGCTTCCTGCCGCGCCTTCGAGGCGGTCTCGTAGCGCCGGAGGGCTCGGGCGAGCGCCGGGTCGCCCGGGGCACGCGTCGCGAGCGGCGAGAGCACGAATGTCTTCGCGGAGTTGACCGGCTGCATGACACCGGTGATGAGCTGCCAGGACACGATGATCTTCTGGACGTTCCCCGATCCTGCGGGGGTCGCGGTGTTGTCGTAGGGAGGTCCGTAGGTCGCGGTGCGGCTCGTGTAGGCGAGCTCGGAGGCGCTCGTCGCCATGAAGTCCCCTGGTGTGGCATGGGCCCAGGTCTGGACCGTCACGGGGGGCACGTCGGGCGAGGAGAGCACCGACGCGAGCAGCACCACCAGCACGAGCACCACCGTCCCGGCGATCCCCGCCTCCTTCAAGATGTCGTAGCGCCGGGTGGGACCGCGCCACTCCGCGGCGTCGGACGCGGTGGCCGCCCGGCGCGCGACCCGACCTCGGACCCGCCGCGCAGGCAGCGGATGGCTCACGCCGCGCACCCGCACGAGGAGCACGTGCGCGCCGACGATGGCCACCAGGATCAGGGGGACGAGGACGATGTGCCACATGAGCATCTGCCCGAAGTTCATGGTGTCCAGGAACGGCCCCACCCCGGCTGCGTTGAAGGCGTCCTTAGCGTTGGTCGAGATCCATTGCGAGTCGAGGTTCTGCTGGGAGAGGTAACCGGTGAAGCACTCGACGACCGAGAAGAGGAAGGCCGCCACCCCCGTCATCCAGGTGAGGACGCGCCGCCCCCGCCATGCCGCCATCCAGAACTTCCCCCAGAGGTGGATGACCATGAAGGCCATGAATATCTCCACGCTCCACAGGTGGAGGCTGTTGAAGAAGTGGCCCACGGGGTTGTAGTGCCACCAGTCTGGTCCACCGAGCGCAAGCGCGAACCCCGAGACGATCGCAACGCCGAGTGCCGACAGCGTCGCGACGCCGAACACGTAGACCCACGAGCTCACGTACGCGGGTTGCCTGTCGGGGAGGAGCTTGCCTGGCGGGAGGAAGCGAAGGCCGAGTCGACGCACTCGTGCCGTCCACATGGTGGGGTCGCTGCCGGCCTCCTGAGGTCCGTAGCTGGTGCCGGAAGCTTCCAAGGTGGTGAGCGAGGCGGCCTTGTCGGACGGTTGGGCGTCCTGGCCGACCGCACGGCGATCGTGCTCGCGATGAGGGAACGGCACCAGAAGGGCCGCGCCGAAGATGACCACCATCACGAGGATCAGCACAAGGTTCGACACGGACACCGAGAAGATGTTCCAGTGCACGTACGTGCCCGGCGAGTTCAGGTCTACCGCCAATAGGCCAATCAACGTGTCACCCCCTTGCGCTCGTCGCGTATCCCGTCGCCGCCCGTGGTCCCCAGCTTCGGGTACTCAGGTGGAACCAGTGTAGGGACTTCGGTCCTAAAGGAGGGGGCTGTCGGGCGCCGAGGCGATCCCGCGGCACGTCGAAGGGAGCCCCAGGGCGGCCCTGGCGGCTAGAACGGCAACCAGCCGATGACGGCAACGAGGAGGCCTCCGTGACGACGACGCAGCCGCGACGGAGCGAGACCGGCAGTGGTGTGGCGATCGTCGTCGTGATGATCGGCGTCATGATCACGGCGGTCGACACGACGATCGTGGTGCTCGCGCTCCCCGAGATGGAGCGGTCCCTGCACGTGTCGTTGGACTCCGTCATCTGGGTGGTCATCGGCTACCTGCTCGTCATCACGCTGCTCGCGACGCAGGTCGGGCGCCTCGGCGACATGTTCGGCAGGGTCCGGATGTACGAGGCGGGATTCTTTGTCTTCATGGTGGGGTCCGCGCTGTGCGCGCTGGCCTGGGACGAGGCGTCGATCGTGGCCTTTCGCCTGCTGCAGGGTGTTGGCGGCGCGCTCGTCAGCGCGAACAGCGGGGCGATCATCGCCGACTTGTTCCCCCGGGAGAAGCGAGGTAGGGCATACGGCTACAACGGGGTCGGGTTCAGCCTGGGGGCGGTGCTCGGGATCCTGCTCGGTGGCGCCATCGTGACCTACGTGTCCTGGAGATGGATCTTCTGGATCAACGTGCCCATCGGACTCGTCGGGGTCGGTCTCGCGCTGCACCTCCTGCGCGAGCACGGGGAACGCAAGCCCCACCGGCTCGACCTCGTCGGGATGACCTCCTTGGGGCTCGGCCTCTTCGGGATCCTCTGGGCCGTCACCAAGCTGGCGGTCTCGCCTCTCGACGCGGAGCTCGTGGGTTACCTGCTGGGCGGGTTCGCCTTCATCGGGTTGTTCGTCCTCGTCGAACGGCAGGCTGCCGAGCCGATGCTGGGCCTGTCGTTGTTCCGCGTCCCGTCGATGACCCCGTCGCTGCTGGCGTCGCTCCTCCAGGGCCTTGCCAACTACTCGGTGCTCTTCCTGGTCATCATGTACCTCCAGGGGGTTCGGCACCTGACCCCGTTCCACGCGTCCCTGGTCCTCGTCCCCGGCTACCTGGTCGGTACCGGGATCGGCCCCGTGGCGGGGAGGCTTGCCGACCGCTTCGCGCCCGTCCTGCCCGCGACGATCGGCCTCGGTGTCCAGGTGGTGGCCCTCTTCGTCTACGCACACCTCGCGCCCGCGAGCGGGTTGTGGCTCGTGCTCGCCGGCAGCGTCGTGAACGGCCTCGGCGCGAGCTGCTTCTTCCCGGCGAACAACTCCGCGGTGATGAAGGCCTCCCCGCCCGAAGCGTTCGGCATCTCGTCGGGGATGCTTCGCACCTTCGCCAATGTGGGAATGGTCTTCTCCTTCTCGATGGCCATTCTCACCGCGTCCCGCAGCATCAGTCGGCACCTCGCCTTCGCGATCTTCGTCGGCTCGACGAGCCTCCGCAGCGGTCTCGCGGGGACCTTCACGTCAGGTCTCCACGCTGCCTTCTACGCCTCGATGGGCCTGATGGCGCTCGCCGCACTCCTCTCGGCCACTCGCGCGACCCGGGTCGGCGGTGCGAGACGCACCCTGCGGTGAGAACGGGCTGAACGTGGGGCCTACTCGGGCTTTCCGAAGCCTGCAACGGCGAGCGTGAGGAACAGCGCCGCGAACGCGCACACGACACCGATCTCGGCCGAGATCGGGAGGGAGTACCCGAAGAGGGTCACCCCGGTGGAGAAGCGCGCGGCTGCAGCCGGCGGCACATGCTGCACAGCGAACACCACGCGGCGGAACGGGTCGACGGCGTAGGTGAGGGGGTTGATCCGGGTGATGACCGCCAGCCACGCCGGCAGCCCCTTCAGCGGGAACAGCGCACCCGACAGGAAGAGCATGGGGAACAGGAGCAGCTGCATCACCACCTGGAACGCCTCGATCCGCTGAATGCGGCTTGCGACGAAGACGCCGAACGTCGTCATGGCTACGGCCATGAGCAGTTCGAGGCCGACGACCTCGAGGACGAGCAGCGCGGTCAGGTGGACGCCGATGAGCGGTGCCAGGACCAGCATGATGGAGCCCTGGACGGTCGCGATGCTCGCCCCACCGAGGGTCTTTCCGACGACGAGCGAGGCCCGGCTCACCGGGGCGACGACCATCTCCCGGAGGAAGCCGAATTCCCGGTCCCACACGATCGAGATGGCGGAGAAGATCGCCGTCATGACAACGGACATGGCGACGATGCCAGGGAAGACGAACTTCTTGAATGTGAACCCTTCCGTCGTTCCCACGAGCGTCGACATTCCATAGCCGAGGACGAAGAGGAACAGGATGGGCTGGATGAAGCTCGAAAGGATCCGCGTTCGGGTTCGGACGAAGCGGATGAGCTCGCGTTCCCACACCATGCCGACCGTTCGCAGCTCGCCTCCGAGGTCGCTGCGCTCGTCGGTGAGCGTCCCAGGTGCGATCGGGAGTCGGGCGTCCGTCATGCGTGCTTCCTAGCGGCGCCGAGCGCGTGCTCGCATGCGCATCGGCAAGACGTGCTCGGCGTGGTCCGCGCGGATCTGACGGCCGGTGAAATGGAGGAACACGTCGTCGAGCGAGGGGCGGTGCACGTGCACGTTCGTGACCGCGACCCCGGCGACGTCGATGAGACGCGCGATCTGGGAATCTCCGTTCGGCGTGAAGACGATGACGTTACCTGTTCCGAGCTTGGCCCGGAACCCGGCCGCTGTGAGTCTTGCCGTCGCGATCGGGTCATCCGCGGTCGTGAGCTCGACGGTGTCCGCCGACACCATTGCCTTGAGGTTGCTGGGCGTGTCGAGTGCCACGATCGAGCCTCGGTCGATGATCGCGATGCGATCGGCGTACTCGGCTTCGTCCATGTAGTGGGTGGTGAGCAGGATGGTCACCCCGGCTTCCTCGCGGAGCCGGGTGACGTCTTCCCACATGAGGGCGCGGGTCTGCGGGTCGAGCCCGACGGTCGGTTCGTCGAGGAAGAGAACCGCTGGAGTGTGGAGCATGCTCCGGGCGATCTCGAGGCGTCGGGCCATCCCGCCGGAAAAGGTGGAGACCACGTCCCGGCGGCGGTCGGCGAGCTCGACGAGGTCGAGCACCCTGCGGATCCGAGCCTCCACCTCGATCTTCGGCACCCGGTAGAGGACGGCGTGGAAACGGAGGTTCTCCTCGGCCGTCAGCTGGTCGTCGAGGGTCTGCTCCTGGAAGACCAAGCCGATGCGACGGCGAACGGCCTTTGGCTGGCGGCGTACGTCGAACCCGGCGACCGTCGCGGTGCCGTCGGTGGGCCGTGCAAGGGTGCAGAGCATCTTCACCGTGGTGCTCTTTCCGGCCCCGTTCGGCCCGAGCAGTGCGAAGATCTCTCGCCTCGCCACCTGGAAGGACACGTCCTCCACCGCTTGCACGTCACCGTAGCGTTTCGACAGATGCGACGCTTCGAGTGCAGGGTCGCCAACGAGCCCAGGGCGCCCGGGTGCGAGATCCCGAATCGCAGGCGGCAGGGTCATGCCTCGACAATCCCCGTGCAGCGTGTCGACCGCATAGGGCCGGAAGGCCTGGTCGCACGCCGTTGCCATCGCCGGAGGGTCCCTCCCCGAGGTCGCGTTACCGGTGTCGGCCGGGCGAGCAGCTACCCTGGGGAGCGTGCTCGACGCCACCGTGAAGGAGCTCGCATCAGGGAGGAACTTCGCCGCGATCACCACCATGCTTCCGGACGGCCAACCTCAGACCCACATCATGTGGGTGGACGCGACCGACGAGCAGCTCATGGTGAACACCGAGATCGAGCGGCAGAAGTTCCGCAACGTCCGACGCGATCCGAGGATCACCGTCACCATCTTCGACCGAGACAACCCGTACCACTACGCCGAGGTCCGTGGACGGGTGACGGGAACCGTCGCAGGCGAGGAGGCTCGGCGCCACCTCGAGGGCCTCAGCCAGAAGTACCACGGCAAGCCCTACGGGAACCCGATCGGCAGCGAGCGTGTGATCCTGTTCATCACGCCGGACCGCCAGCTGGTCCGCTAGGGGCACGGCAACGCTGCCGCCGCTCTCCGTTCTCGACCTCGTCCCGATCGGTCCCGGCGAGTCGGCCGCCGAAAGCCTGCGTGCCAGCGTCGATCTGGCCCGGCGGGCAGAGGCGCTCGGCTGCCGGCGCGTCTGGTACGCCGAGCACCACAACATGCCCCGGATCGCCTCGTCGGCCACCAGCGTGCTCATCGGGCACGTCGCCGACCACACGAGCACCATCCGGGTCGGGGCCGGCGGCATCATGCTGCCCAACCATGCCCCGCTCACCATCGCTGAGCAGTTCGGCACCCTGGCAACGCTGCACCCCGGGCGCGTCGACCTGGGACTGGGTAGGGCTCCAGGCTCCGACCCGGTGACCATGGCCGCGCTGCGCCGCGACCAGGCGGCGGCTGACCGCTTTCCCGAGGACGTGCTCGAGCTTCAGGGCTACCTCAGCGACGAGAGCCGCGTTCCTGGCGTGCACGCCATCCCAGGGCGTGGAACCGGCGTGCCGCTGTACATCTTGGGCTCGTCGTTGTTCGGTGCGCAGCTGGCTGCACTGCTCGGCCTGCCATTCGCCTTCGCCTCGCACTTCGCGCCGGCTTCGTTGCAACAAGCGGTGTCGTTGTACCGACAGGGTTTCCGGCCGTCGGCACAGCAGGAGCAGCCGCACGTCATCGCAGGTCTGAACGTCGTCGTCGCCGACGACGCCGAGATTGCCGCCGCAGAGCTGCGCACCACCTTGCGCCGGCGCGCTCGATGGCTGGCAGCTGGAGGTAGGCCGCTCACCGACGACGAGGCCGACGCACTGCTCGCGTCGCCGGCCGGCGCCCACGTCCGTCAGATGCTCACCTACGCGGCGGTGGGGACGCCAGCCGAAGCGGTCGACGCAATGGCGGCGTTTGCCGCCCGCGCCGAGGCCGACGAGGTGATCGTCGCCCTGCAGTCTCCGAGCCACGAAGGCCGCGTGCGCTCGTTGGAGCTGCTGGCCTCCGCCATGGAGGCCGCAGGTGCGCACCGGTCCGATGCTGCTGGAGCGCACCGGTCCGATGCTGCTGGAGCGCACCGGTCCGATGCTGCTGGAACGGGACCGGCTGGCGTCCGGGCGGCGGTGTCCGCATCGGCCGCCGACGGTGACCGCACGTCAGAGCGGGTCAGCGGGTGATCCCGGTCACCGCCGACACGGCCCGGGCGAACGCACTCGACGGGGACCGGCGGTGTGCTCAGGTGACAGGCGCGATCAACCCGAGAGCGCTGTCGGTGAGCGCCGGATCCCATCCACTGACCGCGCACGCATGGGCGACGAGCGACCGACCGAACGAGAGCGCAGTCCCTTGGGGATCGGCCGAGATGATCACGTCGTCCCAGTCAAGGAGGTACTCGCCGAGCTCGCTCGACCAGCGCGCAGCCGCCGGCGCCAGGGTGGCTCGCGAGAAGTCGTCGGGAGCGGGGACGGCGAAGCCGAAGAAGGCAGGGCGGGGGTAGCGGGCGTCCCCTGGCCACCAGCCGACCTCGATCTGCTGGGCGTCCGCCGAGTTGCGCCAGATGAAGCCGTTCGATGGAGGCTCGGTGGGCAGTCCGGAGAACAGTGCGACCGCCAGGTCGAAGCTGCCCCACCACGCGTTGACCGGGGTGGATCGACCGCGGTAGGGCGCTCGGATCGCAGCGAGGACGAGGGCGGCCCGAATTGCGGCGGTGAAGTACGTCGCGACGTGGGATGGCTCGTAGGTGCGGTGCTCGTAGTCCTCGTCGAGGGGCACGGACCAAGGCACTTCCTGCGGCGCCAGCTGGGGTGAGACGCGTCCGACGAGCTGTTCCACCGCTCCCAGGACTTCCCGCGTGACGTCGGCGACGGGGCGGTGTGGGGTCAACGCGACACGCCGCACGCGGTTGTCGCTGTGCTCGACGACAGCCTCGTGGTGCCGGAGATCGAGTGCCACGACGAGCGCTCCCGAGCCGTCGGGGGCTGGCAAGAGCGCCGTCTCCCACCCCCGTGAGGTGAGCCTCAGAGCCGCATGTTGAAGCTGCGGCTCGGGCTGCGCCAGGGTGAGGGCCAGCTTGCCCAGGAGCTGCGCGTGGGCGTGCAGGGTGTCGCAGGTCTCGTGCCAATCCTCGTAGGGGAGTGCCGGCCACGCGTGGGTCACCGGAGACCTCGCATGTTCGCTCCGTCGCTCGGACCTGGTGCGAACGATGACCCAGGGGACCGCGCAACTGCGGAGACCATGATCCCGGGTGGGGCGAAGTGCCCGAGCGGCACGCGCAAGCGCTTGTGGGAAGCCTGGGGGCTGACTCCGAGCGCTTCGCCGATCCCGACCCACGTGGCGCCGGCGGCGAGCGCGCGTGAGACGGCGAGGTCGCGTTCGGTGACGAGCGCATCGAGTTGTGCGGTCAGGGTCGCGACGCGTCGCAATGGCGAGGGGGTCACACTGCTCATGCTACGAAGGCGCCGAGGTCGTATCAACGTGGGTTGACGGGTCACCGGCGCTCCTCCGCCGAGCAGCGGGCCCAGTACCCCGCTTCGAAAGCTGCCGGCGTCAGCCTCCCGAGTGCGCCCTGGAGGCAGCCCTCGTCCTGGAACTCGACCCACTCGGCCGTGGCGATCTCGAGAAAGGCAGCGTCGCGCCAGGGGCCAAGGCGCTCGGTGCACTCGGCCTTGCAGGAGGCATTGATGCTCTCGGCCAAGGCGTTGTCGTAGGCACTACGCCGACGATGGCGGTCTGCCTCCTCGATCCATTGGCGCAGCGCCTAGAACGTGCCTCGGCGTCACAACGACGGGCCATCTCCGAAGCTCTTGGCCTCGACCTGCGGTGGGACCCCGCCGAGCGCTCGCTGCGGGCCCGAGTGGCGCCACGTGGCGCAGAGCGTCGTGGCGGAGGTCCGAGGTGTACTCGACGCCCGCGGCGGTCTTCTGGACGGAGCTGGACCTGGCGAGCCGACCTACTTCCGGCGCTTCGACGGGTTTCCGCTTCTGCGCTTGTCGCTCTGTCGTGGTCCCTTCGGTAGCGGCTGGTGGCATTCGAACAAGCCGTAGATGGTGCCTTCCCCCCTGCTGGTCGCTTCATCGGCCACCATCACGACGTGGAGTCCCTTGGTTGCTCTCATCCGTCGGCGGAAGTCCGACATGCTGGGGCTGTTGGCGGGCACCTCCATCAGCAGCTGCGCGCCGTGGCTTCCGGCCAGAACGAAGACCTCTGGACCTTCGTCGGTACGAACAGCCGTGACGCCGTAGGGGTCGAGCTCGGCGACTCTGGCTGCGATCGATTCGCCCTTTTTAGGTTTGGGCAGGATCGCCAGGAGCGGCACCTCCGTCCCCGCCGGTCGTGGCGCCCCAGGGGGAAACGGCCGCTGAATGCGCGCAGCGGCGCGTAGGGCTGCTACCGATGCCCAGGGCAAGTGTCCGAGCACAACCTGCGCACCTTGAGGGACGAGGTCGGAGCCGACCTGGTGGACGCGAAAATGGGGAACGTCAGGGGCCGGCGTGGGAGGCCTCTGCTCGATGGAGAAGGTCGCGGCACGCCCGTTCCCGAGCACGATCTCCCCGTTGGTGGCTCGACGGGCCGAGCCGACCGCGACGGGACCGCGGCTGTCGTGGGCCGTCACCGCGGCGAGCGCGACCGTCAGCAGCTGAGCGTCCGCCTCTCCCGGGTCGCTCCCGCCTCCCGGATCGAGCCGAAGCACGGCAGGTACCAGCTCCGCGTCAGGCGGCCACCCATATCGGAACGCCTTGGCGCGGATGTCTGAGGGCAGGTCCGATGGCGGGTCCAGCATCAACGACAGCGTCCCCGGCAGCATCGGTACCGGGAGTCCGGGGTGCCAATCGTCCAGACCGACCGGGATGTGACCTCCGGGATAGAGGACCAGGCCGTACTGGATGCCTGCGTTGCCCATCACCACCGCCGCCAGGCCGCCGTCAGTGTGATCGATGCTCGTCTCCAGGGCCAGCACGATCCCGTCGTCCCATCGGGTCCAGGGCGCAGCACGGTAGAAGTCGAACGCGCGCCGGTACAGCAACGTCCAATCGGACGGATTCGGCGGCTTGGTGGGCTGCTCGCGACCCGACAGGTGCCCGACGAACGAATCGAAGATGTCCTCCACCTCCGCCGGCGGCTGGATCGCCCGAACGGGAGGCAAACGATCGCCAGGAATGAGAGACGGCAAGATCTCGATGATCTGCGCCTGGAGCTCGGGAGCGCAGAGCACCTCGTCCGGTCGCTCGGCTGGAAGGATTCCCGCCGCCTTGGTGAGGCCCATCTGGAGCGCCCTGGCGAGCGCGTCGTTCTCGTCCGCGCCCACGGCTACCCCCCGTACGAGGCCGGAGCTCGTGTCCAGCGCCATGCTCCCCCATACGTGCGGTCCGTCCGTGACGCGTACCGAGTCCGAGAGGTCCCGGCTCAGCACCAGCCACGTCCCACCACCATGACGCCCGATTTTCCTCGCCGCCTTGCTGGTCACGGAAGCCACTCTGCCAGACCCAGCAGAGGACGACGAGTAGCGCAGGGGGCCTAAGCCTCGATCCACCGATCGGCAGCCGTGACTGCCGTTGTGAGCGACTGACCGCCGTGTCGTCGCGCTGATCGAGTCCCGAAGAGCGTTCGACCGACATCGGGGCGACGTCGACCACGGGTTCTTGCAGTCGTCGGTTGTCAGCGCACTACTGCTTTCTGCGGCTGCGCCGGCCGCCGGGGTGGCCTGTTCAGGTGACGAACGGCAGTTCACGGAGAAGCGACAGTCCCGTCGTGAGCTGGCCGGCCCATGGCCAACGCTCGGGAAGTCGCAACACGTTCCGCCCGGCACGGTTGACGAGGCGACCAGGGACCGAGAGCAGCTGGGAACGCAGCGTCGAGGCGACCGTGAGCTGATCGGCTGGGTGCAGGTCGCCGAGCCGCGCGGTCCAGCGGAGGAGATTGTGGGCGAGCACCGCACAGGAGAGCCACGCGGCGTTGGCGAAGAAGCGACCCGATGGGCAGTGCTCGAGGCCCGCACCCTCCTTCAGGTCCCTGATGGCGAGCTCGACCGTCGCGTGCTGGCGGTGGAACCGGTCGACCTCGACCGTCGGCAGCTCGACGTTGGTCACAAACCCATGATGGCGCCAGTCGGGCCAGAGCTGTTGTTGGATCGGGTCGGTGAGCCGGGTGCGGCGGACGACCAGACGCACCCGGCGCTCCTTCGCTTGGTGGTGCCGCCACCGGTCACATAGGTGGTCTCTAGCCACCTGGGCCACACCCCCGTCGGGATAGGTGATGTCCTCCCAGGCCCCTTCTTCGATCGACGCAATGGCCTCCTGCACGCTCTTGTTGACGTGCACGGTGATCGAGAAGGCACAGTGCAGCCGGGTCAAGATGCCGAGAAGGTCCCAGCTGAAGAACCCTGCATCTGCGCGAAGCGTGAGCGGGCCGCTGGCACCGCAGCGACGGACGCGGGCGACGAGCT
>JAKATJ010000063.1 GCA_021828005.1 Actinomycetes bacterium
CGACGGCTCGTTACGAAGGCGCGCGGGTGGCGGTCGGGCGGTTCGTCGGCTCGCGTGACCCCGAGCGGGAGATCGTCTTCGTGAAGAACGCGACCGAGGCGCTCAACCTCGTGGCCAACTCGTGGGGCGCCGCCAACCTTCGCCCGGGCGACGCGGTCCTCCTCTCCGAGATGGAGCACCATGCCAACCTCGTGCCCTGGCTGATGCTCGCCGAGCGGACCGGCGTCGAGCTGCGCTATCTCGCCGTCGACGGCGACGGCCGGCTCGACCTGAGCGACCTGGGCCGCAAGCTCGACGGCGTGAAGATCGTGGCGGTCTCGGCGATGTCCAACGTGCTCGGCACCATCCCCCCTCTCCATGAGATCACCGAGGCGGCGCACGCAGCCGGGGCGCTCGTCGTCGCCGACGGCGCGCAGGCGGTGCCGCACTTCCCCGTCGACGTCCGCGCGCTCGGGGTCGACTTCCTCGCGTTCTCCGCGCACAAGATGCACGGGCCGACCGGCATCGGAGCGCTCTGGTCTCGCGCCGAGCTGCTCGACTCCATGCCGCCGTTCCTCGGCGGCGGCGGCATGATCCTGGACGTGCGCCTCGACCGGTTCGTGCCCGCCGACCCGCCCCACCGCTTCGAGGCGGGAACGCCGCCGATCGCCGAGGCCGTGGGCTTCGAGGCCGCGGTCGCGTACATGGAGACGCTGGGCATGGCGCGCGTCCGAGCCCATGAGGAACGCCTGACCGAGTACGCCATCGACGCGCTCACCGGGCGGCTCGGCGAGGACTGCACCGTGTTCGGCCCTCCCGCGGGCCACGACCGAGGTGGAGTCCTGTCGATCGCGTTTCGCGGCATCCATCCGCACGATCTCGCCCAAGTGCTCGACCAGTACGGTGTGTGCGTGCGACCGGGACACCACTGCGCGAAGCCGCTCATGCGAGTCCTCGGCGTGAGCGCCACGGCACGGGCGTCGATCGGCCCGTACAACGACGAGCAGGACATCGACAGGCTGATCGAGGGCCTCACCGAGGCCGGGAGGCTGTTCTCGTGACCGATCTCGAAGACCTCTACCGAGAGATCATCCTCGACCACTACCGCTCGCCCCGGAACCGCGGCGAGCTCGAGTCACCTCCGGCGCACCGCGTGGAGGGGTTCAACCCGCTGTGCGGCGACGAGATCGTCGTCACGATGCTCGTCGAGGACGGCCGGGTGGCGGACATCAAGTTCGCGGGGAGCGGGTGCTCGATCAGCCAATCGTCCGCGTCGCTCATGTCGTCCGCGGTCAAGGGAAAGCCGCTGGACGAGGTACGCGAGCTCATCTCCACCTTCAAGTCGATGATGTCCATCCATCAGGCGTCGCTCGGCTCGGACAGCACCGACGGCGAGGACACGGACGACAGCCACAACGGGAACGGCGACGGCAACGGGCTCGCGGACGTGCGCAAGCTCGGCGAGCTGGCAGCCCTGCAGGGAGTCGTGAAGTTCCCGGTCCGCATCAAGTGCGCGACGCTCGGCTGGAACGCGCTCGCGCAGGGGCTCGACGAGCTCGACGCCGGGCGCTGAGGCTGGGGCGCTCCGGGCGCTGAGAGGCTCCCTCGCCTCAGGCCGCTCCTTCCTCGCCTCAGGCCGCTCCTTCGGCTCCCTCCTCGACGCCGTACGCGCGATAGCCGGTGCGCTCGAGCTCTTCGGCGAGCTCGGGACCGCCACTCGCGACGAGCCTCCCGTCGACCATCACGTGCACGCTGTCGGCACGAAGCTCGCGGAGCACCCGGTGGAAATGCGTGACTGCCACGACTCCGAGACCCCACTCGGACGTCGCTCGCTCGATGCGCTGCGCGACCGTGCGCACCGCGTCCACGTCCAGCCCGGAGTCGATCTCGTCGAGCACGGCGAACTTCGGTCTCAACACCCCGAGCTGGACGACCTCGTTCCGCTTCCGTTCGCCGCCGGAGAGGTCCACGTTCAGCGGTCGCTGGAGGAACCGCTCGTCGAACCCGATCGCCGCTGCCTCTGCGGCCAGCCTCGCCCGCACCTCGGACGCGCCCGTGCCGCGCATCGCTTCGGACAGCGCGGCCTCGAGCAGGACGCCCGGCACCTCGATCGGCTGCTGGAGCGCGAGGAAGAGCCCCTCTTGCGCACGACGCCATGCCGGCAGGCCGACGAGCTCGGTCCCGTCGATGCGGATGCTCCCCGCGGTCACCGTGGTGCCGGGGCGGCCCATGAGCGCGTGGGCAAGGGTGCTCTTCCCCGAGCCGTTCGGGCCCATGACGACGTGCACCTCCCCACCGCGCACCACGAGGTCGACGCCGCGGACGACCTCCCGGGAACCGGCCGAGGCGTGCAGACCCTCCACCTCGAGGAGGCTCACGGCCGCACCCCCGTCGGGGCTGGGCGGACGGGATCCACTGCCGTCACGGGAGCACCACCGCGACGTCGTCGCCGTCGAGCTCGACCTGGTATACGGGCACCGGCTTGGTCGCAGGCAGCGAGCGCGGCTCGCCCGTCCTCAGGTCGAACGTGCTGCCGTGGCGGGGGCACTCGAGCTCGAGCTCGTCGGTCCACACCTCGCCCTCGGCCAGCGAGTAGTCCTCGTGGCTGCAGCGGTCCCCGATGGCGTAGAAGCCGTCTTCGATCCTCACGAGCGCGATGCGGTGCTCGCCGACGTCGAAGCGGCGTACCTCTCCGCTCGCGAGCTCCTCACGTCGCAACAAGACGACGCGCTCACCCACTCTCGGACGCCTCCTTCTCCGCTCGATCTCGGTCCGCCTCCTCCAGGTCCATTACCAGCGCGTCGACGAGTCGCAGCCTCACCTCCCGGCGCAGCCGGGGGACCAGCGTCGGCACCGGCGACCGCTGCACGATGTCGTCGAAGAAGCCGAGGACGATCAGCTGCTCGGCACGCGTCGGCGGGATGCCGCGGGACTCGAGGTAGTAGCGCTGGTCCTCGTCCACGGGCCCGACGGTCGACGCGTGGCTGCACCGCACGTCGTTCTCCTCGATGTCCAGGTTCGGGACCGAGTCGGCGTGCGCTCCCCGGTCGAGCACGAGGTTGTGGTTGGTCTGGAACGCGTTGGTGCGGACGGCGCCACGCCTGACCCGGATCAATCCGCTGTAAACGGACCGTGACGTCCCCGCCACCGCTCCTTTGCAGAGGAGGTCGCTCGTCGTCCGCGGCGCCGCGTGGTCCTGCAGCGTGCGGACGTCGTGGACCTGGGAGCCGGTGCCGAGGTACGCGGAGCGCAGCTCCGTGGAGGACCCCGTGCCGTCGGCGAGCGCGTCAGTGCGCGACCGGTCGTAGGCGCCGCCGAAACCGGCCGTGAACGTGCGGAGCGTTGCGTCCCTGCCGGCCACCGCGGCCACGCGCGACAGGTGCCATGCATCGGTGCCGAGCACCTGGAGGGCCGCGTAGGAGAGATGCGACCCGTCGCCGGCGGACAGCTCGGTGACCGGGACGACGAGCCCGTGCCCTGCGCCGGGCGCGCCCGCGACGATCTCCACGACCTGGCCGCTCGACCCGGCGCCGAGCCGCACCATCGTGCGCGGGAAGCTCGCCGGCCAGCCATCGGTCGGCGCAGTCGAGTCGGGCCCACCGTGCGCGGCGGACGCCGTCGTGCACCAGTGGACGACGACGACCGGTGCGTCGAGGACCACGCGCGCGGGGACGTCGACGATCACCACGTCGGGGTGGAAGGCGTCGTTCAGGCGGACGAGCGCGTCACCGCCGGCGAGGACCCGGCCGAGGGCACCCTCTTCGTCGCCGAGCACGTCGACACCGCCGACGCGAACGGACGCGGGAAGCCCGGTCCGCTCCACTGCGACGAGACGTCCGTCGACGACAGTGACGAGCGCGGCGCGCTCGGGGAGGTCGGCGACCACGGCGTTCAAGAACGTGGAGCCGAGCGGGCCGAGGGGCTGCCCGTCCGACGGCGCGTACTCGTCGAGCGCCAGCTCGTCGATGGGCGTGTAGCGCCACACCTCCTCCTTCTCGGAGGGCATGGGCATGGCCGCGAGCTCCTCGAACGCGCCCGTCCTGCGCCTCTTCAGCCAGGCGGGGCCCCCCAGCGCTCCAGCCCGGTCGACGGTGAAGGAGCTCACGTCTGCGTCCTGCATCCGCGGGCGACCAGCACGGCCGCAGCAGCGGTCATCGGCGTGCGCACGCGGGGGAAAGTCCGGCCATGATCGGGGTGCCAGGCAGTGTAGCGGCGGGGTCTCGCACTAACGTGCCCTCGATGCCGCCGCCGCCGGTCCTCGACGTCGTGAGGGACCGGGAAGGTGACGGAGACGTCGCGACGCTCTGGCTGGACCGGCCCGACGCCCGCAACGCGCTCGGTCGCGCCTTCTTCGCCGAGCTGCCCGTGGTCGTTGCCGAGCTGTCGGCCGATCCCGACGTGCGCGCCGTCGTCATCGCCGCCCGAGGTCGCGACTTCAGCGTCGGCCTGGACCTGTTGGAGCTGGGGGCAGGCCTCGCCGGCCTCGCCGGCACCAGCGACGGCGACGCGCAGGACCCCGCCGCTCGCGCCTCCCCCGCCTCCCCGGCCGCACGGACGGCGGCCATGCGCCGCTCGATCCTCGAGATGCAGGCTGCGATCGTGTCGGTGGCCGCCTGCCCCAAGCCGGTGATCGCGGCCGTCCACGGCTACTGCATCGGCGGCGGCATGGACCTCGTCACCGCGTGCGACGTCCGTCTCGCGTCCGCCGACGCCGTCTTCAGCGTCCGAGAGACGCGCATGGCCATGGTCGCGGACCTCGGGACGCTCCAGCGCCTTCCGCGAATCGTGGGCGGCGGTCACGCCGCGGAGCTGGCGCTCACCGGAAAGGACGTCGGGGCCGGTCGCGCGAGGGAGATCGGGCTCGTGAGCGAGGTCTACGCGGACCAAGAGGAGCTCCTGGCCGCCGCCAGGTCGACGGCACGCGAGATCGCCGCCCTGTCGCCCCTCGCGGTACAAGGGACGAAGGCGGTCCTCTCCGCGAACGACGGCCGGACGGTCGCCCAGGGCCTGGAGTACGTGGCTGCCTGGAACGCCGGCATGCTCGCATCCGAAGACCTGGCCGAAGCAGTGCGCGCCTTCATGGAGAAGCGGCCGCCGCGTTTCGCCGGCGGCTGACGTCTCCCTTCTGGACGCGCTCAGGTCCCGCGTCGCCACCAGCGCCGCGCGGCACGCTTCCCCTGCCGCGCGTCCTGTGCCCTCGCTTCGGCCAGCTCCTTGGGAGCGACCGCGTCCACGATGCCCTCGGCGTCCGCGAGGATCGAGGCGATCTCGTCGGAAGAGGCCCCCGAGATCGCCGGCTCCTCCTCGACGGGCGGCTCCACGAGGCTGCCGTGCACCCAGCCCGCGTCGGCGATTCGGCGCTCGTATGCCTTGCAGTCGTCGGGGCACCGCCAGGGAGCCTCCGGCGCGAGGCCCAGTGCGCAGAACCTGGCCACCTCACCGGACGCGTAGGTGCGGCTCTGGAAGTGCTTGCACTCCTCACGCATCGGCATGGCGGACCCTCCAGCGGGTGGCTCCCGGGCACGCGACCCGAGCTCGCTCAGAGCCGCTCAACCGACCGATCCTTCCATCTGCAGCTCGATGAGGCGGCTCCACTCGACTGCGTACTCCATCGGAAGGGTCCGGGTGATGGGCTCGATGAAGCCGTTCACGATCATCCCCATCGCCTGGCTCTCGGTGAGCCCGCGACTCATGAGGTAGAAGAGCTGGTCGTCGCCGACCTTTGACACCGTCGCCTCGTGGCCGATCTGCGCGTCCTGCTCCCCCACCTCCATGTAGGGCTTGGTCTCCGACACCGAGTCGTCGTCGAGCAGCAGCGCGTCGCACCGGACGAACGACTTCGCCCCTTTGGCCCCCGGGTCGACGTGGACGAGACCGCGATAGGTGGTGACGCCGCCGTCCTTCGAGATCGACTTCGACACGATGGTGGACGTCGTCTCCGGCGCGGCGTGGATCATCTTCGCGCCCGCGTCCTGGTGCTGGCCCGGACCGGCGTACGCGACCGAGAGCACCTCGCCGGATGCCTTCGGCCCGACGAGGTAGACCGACGGGTACTTCATGGTCAAGCGGCTACCGATGTTCCCGTCGATCCATTCGACGTGCGACTCCGCCTCCGCGCGGGCGCGCTTGGTCACGAGGTTGTAGACGTTGTTCGACCAGTTCTGGATCGTCGTGTACGTGATGCGGCTGCCCGGGAGCGCGACCAGCTCGACGACAGCGGAGTGCAGCGAGTCCGTGGTGTACACGGGCGCCGAGCAACCCTCGACGTAGTGCACCTGCGAGCCCTCGTCGGCGATGATGAGCGTCCGCTCGAACTGGCCCATGTTCTCCGCGTTGATGCGGAAGTAGGCCTGGAGCGGCATGTCGACCTTCACGCCCTGAGGGACGTAGATGAAGGAGCCGCCCGACCACACGGCCGAGTTCAGCGCCGCGAACTTGTTGTCGTTCGGCGGGATGATGGTGCCGAACCACTTGCGCACGAGGTCCGGGTACTCGCGCACGGCCGTGTCCATGTCGCAGAAGAGGACGCCCTGGGCTTCCAAGTCCTCGCGGTTCCGGTGGAAGACGACTTCGGAGTTGTGGACGACGAACCCTTCGGCGACGAAGTTGTGGTGACCGGCGACCTCGATGTCGTAGACGGGCTCGACGCCCACCCGCTCGATCCGCTCGATCTTGGCGAACCCGAGCATCTCGCTCGTATGTGCATGGAACACGGTGCCCTTCGCGCTGCGGTAGCTGTGGTCGTACCGCCGGCGCCCCATGCGTTCATCCCGGCGCGCCGAGCGCGCCGGGATGCGGTCGAAGCTGCTCGAGATCCCCGACAGCGCCAGCAGCTCCTTCACCTCCGACAGCAACTGCGCATTCGCATTGCAGTACATCGCGTCCTTCGAGGTCGGGTGGTCACGGACGTACCCGTCCGAGTCCAACAGCCCAGCGAGGAGCGAGAGCCGCTGCGAACGCGGGAGCCCGTACGCCCACTCGGGAAGGCGCTTGGTGAGCGAGGTCCCGGCCAGGCCGTTCCTCTCGAGGTAGCGGGCGAGGGCGGCGGTGCACCGGCCCACGAGACGGTGCCCGTCGCCGCTCAGCCGCAGGTCCAGCCCGAACAGCTCGTGCGCCACCCGCTGGATCTCGGACACGAGCACCTCGTCGCTCCGGTCGACGGCGATCTCGACGGACACGTGCGCGCCACGATGGTGCAGGTAACCGTCGCCCAGGTACACGCCGAAGAACCAGCACAGATCGTCGCTCGAGCTGCGGGGAAGCGTTGCTCCGGCAGCCTCGTCGGCGGCGTCGACGTCCAAGGTCACGGGCTCGCCGTAGTCAGGAACGTCGGTAGCGATCGCGACGAGGTCGCCCACCGCGAGCTCCTCGGCCGCAACCCACCGGGTGACGTAGCGCGCCTTCAGGGCGCCCTCGGCACGCTCGTCGCACAGCACGAGGAACGGATGGTTGCCGGAGGCGCCGATGCTCCGGCCGCGAGCCGTGATCTCGAAGATCTCCTTCTCCCCCGACTGCCCGCCCGCGACGACCGTCGCCGCCTCGAGCATCCTGGTCCGCTCGTCGAGGGAGAACACCCGGTCTCCGGGCCCGATCTCTTTGATCGGGAGCATGCCCCGCGCGGTCCACACGCGCGTGGAGCCCCGCAGGCATTCGTACTGCGCGGTCACGCCGGCGAGGTACTTCCGCTCCGCCTCGGGAATGCCCAGCCGCTCGTAGGTGCGCTTGATGGACTCGGGAAGCTCCTCCCAGTCCTTCACCTGCCCGCCAGTCGGCTTGATGTAGTAGTAGATGTCGTCGAAGTCCAGGTCCGGCATGTTCACGGCGAACCACTCCGCCATCGGCTTGCGCTCGAAGCGCTGCAGGGCCTTCAGGCGGAAGTCGCGCATCCACTCGGGCTCGTGCTTCATCGCCGACATCTCGCGGACGATCTCCTCGTTCAGCCCCTTCTTGGGCTTGAAGACGTAGTCCTCTTCGTCGCTCCACCCAAGCTGGTAGCGGCCGATGTCCAGATCCACGGATGCCATGCGGTCGAATCTCCTTGCGCTTGCCTGCGCCGTTCGTCGCCGATGTCGGGTCTGCCCGCCCCGAGCCACGCCCGCCCGCCCTCGGGCGTCGGACAGAGCTCGCCGGCGGATTTTCCCTATGTCGATAGTAACAACTCTGTGGGCCGCGCCCGCACGCGACCGGCCCGGCCCGGCGGCCCCCGACGGCGGCGCCGCGCCGGCGGCCGCTGGCCGCACGCCCCCAGGTACGGCAGGGCACGGCGGGAGCAGACGGCCGAAGATACTTTGATGCCGAAGTATCATGGGGCCGTGGCAGACCGTCGCCGGTGGCAGGAGGAGCTCGACCGGTCACCGTCGCGCGGCGTCCCGTTCGAGACCGTGTCGGGGATCCCGCTCGACCCCGTCTACGGCCCCGACGGGGCGGAGCTCCCCGGCCAGTTCCCCTTCACCCGGGGGCCCTACGCCTCGATGTACCGGTCCCGCCTGTGGACGATGCGGCAGTTCGCGGGGTTCGGCACGGCCGAGGACACCAATCACCGCTTCAAGGAGCTGGTCCGCTCCGGGGGCAACGGGCTCTCCACCGCCTTCGACATGCCGACGCTCCTCGGACGCGACTCCGACGACCCGCTCGCACGAGGCGAGGTCGGGAGGGCGGGAGTCGCGCTGGACACGCTCGCCGACATGGAGACGCTGTTCGAGGGGATCGACCTCGGCGCGGTCACCACCTCGATGACGATCAACTCGGCGGCAGCCGCGGTGATGGCGATGTACGTGGCCGTGGCCGACGAGACCGGGGTGCCGAGGAGGGGGCTCGGCGGCACCATCCAGAACGACATCTTGAAGGAGTACCAGGCGCAGAAGGAGTACATCTTTCCTCCGCGCCCCTCGCTGCGCCTGGTGACCGACCTGATCCGGTTCTCCACCGCGGAGCTGCCCCGCTGGCACCCGGTCTCGGTCTCCGGCTACCACATCCGCGAGGCCGGCTCCACCGCAGCCCAGGAGCTCGCCTTCACGCTCGCGAACGGCTTCGCGTACGTCGAGGCGGCGAAGTCCGCCGGTCTCGCCGTCGACGAGTTCGCCCCTCGCCTGAGCTTCTTCTTCAACGCGCACATCGACTTCTTCGAGGAGATCGCGAAGTACCGCGCCGCCCGGCGGATCTACGCACGGTGGATGCGTGACCGCTACCACGCCTCGGACCCCCGCTCCCTCGCGTTGCGCTTCCACGCCCAGACCGCCGGCGTCTCCCTCACGGCCCAGCAGGCCGAGGTGAACCTGGCGAGGGTGGCGATCGAGGCGCTCGCCGCTGTCCTGGGCGGGACCCAGAGCCTCCACACGGACTCCTACGACGAGGCGCTCGCCCTCCCGACCGAGAAGTCGGCGCGCCTCGCGCTTCGCACCCAGCAGGTCGTCGCCGAGGAGACCGGGGTCGTCCACGTCGCTGACCCGCTCGGCGGGTCCTGGTTCGTCGAAGCGCTCACCGACGAGCTCGAACGGAGGGCCGAAGAGGTCTTCTCGCATCTCCTGGACGTCGGATCGGGCTCGATGCTCGAGGGCGTGCTCGCATGCATCGACGACGGATGGTTCTGCGCCGAGATCGCGGACGCGGCGTACCGGTTCCAGTGCAAGATCGCCTCGAGGCAGTGGGTGCAGGTGGGCGTGAACGGGTACACGGAGGGCGACGACGACCAGACCGAGATCCTGTACGTCGACCCCGCGGTCGAGACCCTTCAGCTCGCGAAGCTCGCCGCCGTGAAGCAGGCGCGCGACGACGACTCGGTCCGCCGGTGCCTCGCCCGCCTCGCACGGGAGGCGGCCGACCCCACGGCCAACCTGATGCCCGCGCTCATCGACGCGGCGAAGGCCCATGTCACGGTGGGCGAGACGACGCGCGCGCTCTCCTCGGTGTTCGGCACCTGGTCAGAGAGGGCACTCGCATGACCGGTCAGGTCCGCGCCGAACGTGCGCTCGCGCCGCACCCGCCCGCGCCGCCGGTGCGGGTGCTGCTCTGCAAGGTCGGGCTCGACGGCCACGACCGTGGGCTCCGGGTCGTGGCGCGAGTGCTCCGGGACCACGGTCTCGAGGTGATCTTCGCCGGGCTGCGCCAGTCGCCCGAATCGATCGCCGCCGCCGTCGTTCAAGAAGACGTGGACGTCGTAGGCGTCTCGATGCACAACGGGGCGCACCTGACGCTGGCCCCCGCCGTCATCAGGGCGCTGCACGACGCGGGGCTGGCGACGCCGGTGGTCGTCGGCGGCATCGTCCCCGACGTCGACGTGCCTCGTCTCGAGCAGGCGGGCGTCGCGGCGGTGCTCGGACCTGGCGCGTCCAACGAGCAGGTGGTGGAGGCCGTGCTGGGTGCGGCGCGGCTCCGCACCTCTTGACGTCCCGGGCACCCGGGTCTCACCGCTGGGGGCCTGGCGGACGGCTCTTACGCGGGCGAGATCGTGACGGTGTACGGGACCCCGGTCGCGCTCGGCAGCACGACGGGCGCGCCGTCGATCTCCAGGCTCGCTGACTTCGGCGCCCCGAGCACGACGGTCGAGCGGCCGGCGAGCGAGATCGTGGCGGACGCTCCCGGCGCGAAGGTCTGCGCGAGCACCGTCTTGCCGCTCGCCGAGGTGACGCTCATCCAGCAGGCTCCGGTCGAAGCGCCGACCGTGAGCGAGTACGACGAGGTCGCGGGCGCATAGGTGGCGGACGACCCCGTCGAGCTCGACGCGAGGTACCTGGAGGGCGGGGCAGTCGACGTCTGCTTCTTCGCCCGCTTGTGCGTCGTCGGCTCGTGTCTCGTCGTCGTGCGCCCTCGCGAGCCGCTGGCGGCCTGCGCCGGCGGGCGCGTGGAGTGATGGGACCGCACGATCAGGTACGCAGCCCCGCCGACCGCCACCGCGACCACCAGCACGGCAAGCGTGGGTCCGAGCTTGCGAGCCGGATGCTCCATGACGAGGAGCGAGCGGTCGCGGCGCGCCAAGCCCTCGTCGGGGGCGACGCTGCTGCGCCGGACGGCGGCCTCGGTGTGGACGCCGTCGAGGCGTCCGGGCGCCATCCGGCCCGGCCGCTCCGGTGGCGCCGATCTCGAGCCCCATGGGCCGTCCGGGGCACCTGGGCCGTCCGGGGCACCTGGGCCGTCCGGGGCACCTGGGCCGTCCGGGGCACCTGGGCCGGGCTGCCGGGGCCGGTGCTCGCCCTCTGCCACCTGGCCCAGCACGTCCAGGGCCCGGCGGTACCCCGCGACCGACTGGGTCTCCCTGCTCGCCCGCCTCCGGACCAGCAGGGACGCGATCACGACGAGCACGGCGACCGCGCCGAGCGCGGCAGCGACCTCCACCTCCTCCATATAACAGGATCGCCAGGGGTGGCGTGAAACGCCGTATTCGCGAATGGAGTGTCCAGACGACCCAGAATGTGGTGAGCGCGTGAACGAACTCTCAGTTCCATGTATCCTCTCATTTCAGTAAAACTGCATCGGCGGCGGACGCCTGGATCGGAGGAAGTACACCCGTGGAGGCCATCGAGATCGACAAGATCGACGGTAGGCGGGCGCGCGGTCTCAGGACGCGGGACGCGATCATCAGCGCGTTGCTCGACCTCGTCGCAGCCGGCGACGTGGCCCCGACCGCGCAACGGGTGGCCGATCGGGCCGGCGTGTCAGTTCGGTCCGTCTACCAGCACTTTTCCGACGTCGAAGGGCTCTACGCGGACGCCACGGAACGGACGTACGAGTGGGCGCGCGACACCGCCAGGGATGTCGACATCTCGCTCCCGGCAGCTCGCCGTGTCGACACGTTCGTCGAGGACCGGACGGCCATTCTCGAGGCTCTCCTTTCCTTCCACCGCGCGGTTCGGCTCATGGAGCCTGCGTCCGATCGGGTCCGCGAGTCCCGACTGGCGATGGACAAGTGGGAAAAGGACCGCGTTGCAAAGATTTTTGCTCAGGAATTACGGGCTTTGGAATCATCGCGGCGTGTCGCGGTGCTCGCAGGTGTCGACGCCCTCGCGAGCGCGGACGCCTGGGACCACCTCCGGCGGAACGGGCAGTCGGCGCGCTCCGCCCGCCAAACGCTCCGGTCAGGAATCCTCTCCCTGCTCGGCGTCACCGGGTAGCTTGCCGCCCGGAGTACGTGCTGTCCTGGAAAACCGGCGATGCGACCGTGGCTGAGACCGTTGTCGCCCCGTCGAACGACGTCCCTGTGGAGAGCACGAAGTGCATCCGCAGCCAGGCGGTGCGCGGGGCCGGAGGCGGTGCGCCTGCCACGGCCGGAGGGCGCGTGGCCGGCCGGAGGGGCGGCTCAGGTCCGCAGACCGGCTCGGGGCCTGAGGGAGGGCGAGAGCTCGCTGCGGCGCGGGTTCGCCCGGTCGCGCGCCGACAGC
>JAKATJ010000002.1:0-2758 GCA_021828005.1 Actinomycetes bacterium
CCGAGGTCCGCACCGCAGGTGACGACCGCACGCTCGACGTCTACGCGCGCTCGGTCGTCGAGCACGCGGCAGACGCGCTCGTGAACGATGTGCGGTGGCTCGACCGCCTGCTCGAGGCGGAGCGGGCGGCGGGCGGCGCAGCTCATGCGACCAGCCACGTCGCCGGATGACGGGGCCTGCCCTTGCGACCTCGAATCACCTCGGCACTCAGCACTGAGAAGGAAGAACAAGGAGGAGACGACCGATGAGCAGCGTCCGAGTCGCCGTCGCCGGCGTGGGCAATTGCGCCAGCTCGCTCGTGCAGGGCATCGCGTACTACCGGGACGCCGCGGAGGACGACCTGGTCCCCGGGCTCATGCACGTCGTGCTGGGGGGCTACCACGTCCGGGATCTCGTGCCGGTCATCGCGTTCGACGTCGACGCATCGAAGGTGGGCATGGACCTCGGAAAGGCGATCTTCGCGGGGCAGAACAACACGATGCGCTTCGCAGAGGTCGGCGATCTCGGCGTGACCGTCCAGCGCGGCCCGACCCTCGACGGCCTCGGTCGCTACTACCGCGAGGTGGTCGAAGAGTCGCCCGCGCGGCCCGTCGACGTCGCGGCGGCCCTGCGCGAGGCGGAGGCCGACGTGCTGGTTGCGTACCTGCCGGTGGGGTCGGAGCAGGCGCAGACGCACTACGCACAAGCCTGTCTCGATGCGAAGGTCGCTTTCGTGAACGCGATCCCTGTCTTCATCGCGTCTGACCCCACCTGGGCGCGCCGCTTCTCTGCGGCAGGCGTGCCCGTCGTGGGGGACGACATCAAGAGCCAGGTCGGCTCCACCATCGTTCACCGGGTGCTCACGCGGCTCTTCGAGGACCGGGGGCTCGTGCTCGACCGCACGTACCAGCTGAACGTCGGGGGGAACATGGACTTCCGGAACATGCTCGAGCGGGACCGCCTCGAGTCGAAGAGGGTGTCGAAGACCCAGGCCGTCACGAGCCAGATCGAGCACACGGTGCTCCCTGCCGACGACGTCCACATCGGACCCTCAGACCACGTGCCGTGGCTCGCGGACCGCAAGTGGGCGTACATCCGAATGGAGGGCCGGAACTTCGGCGACGTCCCGCTGAACCTGGAGCTCAAGCTCGAGGTCTGGGACTCGCCGAACTCCGCAGGCGTGATCATCGACGCCGTGCGCTGCGCCAAGCTCGCCCTCGACCGGGGCATCGGCGGCCCGCTCGTCGGCCCCTCGTCCTACTTCATGAAGTCGCCGCCGGTCCAGTACCACGATGACGATGCCCGCAAACTGGTCGAGGCGTTCGCCGCGGGCGATCCAAGCCCGCGTTGGCCGGCGGACTGACCCGAGACCTCACACCCCGCCGCCCCGGGCGGCCCACCACCGGTCGAGCCGGTGGCCGGCCTCTTCCTCTCCGAGCGGACCCTCGTCGAGCCTCAGCTCCAAGAGGTACGCGAGCGCTTCCCCGACAACGGGGCCCGGCGGGACTCCGAGGCGTGCCATCACCTGTGTCCCGTTCAGGTCCGGCCGGATCGCGTCGAGCTCTTCCTTCTTGCGCAGTTCCGCCATCCGGCGCTCGAGCTCGTCCATGCGGCGGGACAGCGCGCGCGCCTTTGCCTCGTTGCGCGTCGTGCAGTCGGCGCGCGTCAGCTCGTTGAGACGGCCCAGCAGCGCACCCGCGTCACGCACGTAGCGACGGACGGCGCGGTCGCTCCACCCCAGCCGGTAGGTGTGGAAGCGGAGGTGCAGCTCGACGAGCTGAGCCACCAGGTCGGCGAGGTCCTTCGGATAGCGCAGCGCCTCCATGCGCTGGCGGGTCATCCGCGCCCCTACGACGTCGTGATGATGAAACGTGACGCCCTCGGGACCGATCGCTCTGGTGCGAGGCTTGCCCACGTCGTGGAAGAGCGCCGCGAGCCGGAGCGGAAGATCCGGGGACGTCTTGTCGACGACGGCGAGAGTATGGGCGAGCACGTCCTTGTGGCGGTGGACCGGGTCCTGCTCGAGGCGGAGGGCTGGTAGCTCCGGCAGGAACTCGTCCGCGAGGCCGGTCTCCACCGTGAAGCGCAGCGCCCGGGACGGCGCGGGAGCGGGGAGGACCAGGATCTTGTCGAGCTCGTCGCGAATGCGCTCGGCCGACACGATCGAGAGTCGGCAACGGCCCTTCTCCACCGCGGCCACCAGGGCGACGTCAGGCACCAGCTCGTATGCGGCCGCGAAGCGGGCGGCGCGCAACATGCGCAACGGATCGTCACCGAAGGAGACCTCGGGATCGAGAGGGGTCCGCAGTCGGTGCGCGGCGAGGTCTGCGAGCCCGTCGAACGGGTCGACGAGCCGGAGGTCCGGCAGCTCCAGCGCCATCGCGTTCACGGTGAAGTCTCGCCGCGAAAGGTCGGTCTCGACGTCGTCGCCGAAGCAGACTTCGGGCTTGCGCGAATCCGGGCGGTACACCTCAGCCCGATGGGTAGTGATCTCGTAGGTCCTCCCCCCCGCCGAGCAGCCGATCGTCCCGAACCGCTTGCCCTGGGTCCACACGGCGTCGGCCCAACCCCGCACGACGCGTTCGATCTCGTCGGGACGGGCGTCGGTCGTGAGGTCGTAGTCGCTCTTGGCACCGGCCCTATCCACGGTGTGGGTGTCACCGGCATCGACGGCCCCGGTTGCGGGCGCGCTGGGCGGATGCCGCTCGACGAGCGCGTCGCGCACCGAACCACCCACCAGGTAGACGCGATGGCCCTTGCTGCGGAAGCGTTCGGCCAA
>JAKATJ010000002.1:2858-41160 GCA_021828005.1 Actinomycetes bacterium
GTCCGGGCCGCTGCCGCCCCGCGTCCGGGCGCCGCGGCTGCGACGCTGTATCGCAGCGTGCGAAGTAGCGTCATGTGGTGTCGATAAGGGACCGCCGGGGCGAACGCGCGCCCTGCCGGGCCTGGGTCGCGGGCTCGCTCGTCCTCCTCGCCACCCTGGCTTTGGGCACGATCGGCGGCGCCGAGGCAGGCGGCGGGGTCCGTGCCGCGCACGCGCGGCCCGCCTCTGGGGCTTTCGTGCTCGACGCCCAGTCCGAATGGGTCGTCGCCCCGAAGGCGCCGAGGTCGGGGGGCTCCGCCCCACCGGCACTCTTCGACCTCGCGCTCACCGCCCGCGGGGCACCCACCGGCGCGACGGTCGAGGTGATCCTGTACCCCCGCCTCCGCAGCCGGTACGCCTTCAAGGACGTGGTGCGCAACGGCCCGCGGGGCAGCCCGTTGACGTCGATTGCGCCGATCCCGTACGACAGCCTCGAGCCGCACCCCCGCAGCGCTGCGGTGGCGACCCTCGACCTGCCCGTCGTCCAGACGGCCTCGACTGCCACGGGCACCCGCCTCGGCCTCGCCTGCGCCCCCCCCACAGGCGCCGGGACATGCACAGGCGTGTACCCGGTCGTCGTCGAGCTCCAGGAGCCGACCGGCAAGGTGCTGCACCGCTTCACCACCTTCCTCACCTATGTGGCGGGAAGGAGCGCGCACCCGCTCGAGCTCAGCTGGATCGTGCCGATCGACACTCCCGTCTCGCTCTCTCCACACCCCTCAGGACCGACCAACGGCATCGGGCTCCCGAGCGCCGTCGACACGTCGGCATTGGAGGCGACGATCGCCCAGCTCCGTTCGTCCGCGGTCCCGGTCACGCTCGACGTGTCGCCCGAGACCCTGCAGGCGCTCGCACGCGCCGGACCAAAGGGCCGCGCAGCCGACACGATGCTCGCCGTCCTCTCCACGAACCACAAGTCGGACCAGGTGCTGGCGAGCCCGTACGTCCCCGTCGCCCTCGGCGCGCTCGCCGGCGCGGGGGAGCCCACCGAGATCGTCGCCCAGATGGCCGCCGGCGCGACAGTCCTCCGCCATTTTCACGTGACGACGGCGCCCGGGCCGTCGCCATGGGTCCAGCGCGGACTTGTGACCGACAACATCGCCACCGGGCTCGCAACGGTCGGAGCGAACCAGCTCGTGCTCCCCGACTTCAACCTTGCCTCGACACCGAACGCCACAAGCGCCGGAACCTGGGCCTCGACCTTCACGCTCACCCTCTCCCACGGGGGGTCGTCAGCGTCGGTCCAGACGTCGGTCCAGGCGTCGGTGACGGACACTTGGCTCGACGGACAATTCACCTCCCTCCGCAAAGACCCTGCGCTCGCCGCCACCCAGCTCCTGGCCGACCTCGCGATGGTGCATTTCGAGCGGCCCAACACAGCCGCTGTGCGCGGCATGGTCGCGTTGCCGCCCGCTCGCTGGATCCCGGACCCCGTGTTCACCCACGTGCTCCTCGCTGGTCTCTCGCAGAACCCCGTCGTCGAACCGGTGACGCTCTCCCAGTTCTTCACCTCGGTCACCGCCGACGGCGCACGCCAGCTGGCCGACTCGAGCTCGGCGCCCGTCTTCGGGCGCACGCTCGCTCGAGCCGTGTCTCGAGCGCGAGTGCGCCTCAGCAACTTCGACGGAGCCGTGCCGGGGCACCCCTCGGTCATCTCCGAGCTCGACGACATGCTCCTTGCCACGGAGGCCGAGAACCTCACGCCCCGTCGCCAGACCGCCGGCGTGGCCGCGTTCGAGCACGCGCTCCAGGCTCAGCTCGGACTCATCACCTTCCAGAAGTCCACGGTCACGCTTACGGCGCGCACAGGGTGGATCCCCGTCACGATCGAGTCAGGAGCGCCGTACACGGTGATCGGTACGCTCTCGGTGAGCGGGAACAAGTTCGTCTTCTCCCCGAAGAGCAGCCGCCGTACCGTTCGGCTGGACCATGCGACCAACGTCTCACGCGTGGACGTCCTCGCCCGCACCTCCGGCGACTCCCCGCTCGACGTCACGTTCACGTCGCCCAACGGACGCCTCGTCATCGCGCGCGGCCTCATCACGGTGCGCTCGACGGCCACGTCGGTCGCCGGCGTCGCGCTGACCGTAGTCGCGCTCGCTGTCCTCCTCGTCTGGTGGGCTCGCACCTGGAGGTCGGGCCGGCGCAAACGCCGGCTCCGTCGCGCCGACGAGCTCGGGCGCCGAGCGACCGTGCCATGACACGGGATGGCCGGCGCCTCCAGCGCGCCGCCGTCTGGATGGCCGCGGGCACGACGGTCTCGCGACTCACCGGGCTCCTGCGCATCATCGCCCTTGCCTACGCGCTCGGGTTCACTCCGCTCGCAGACGCGTACAACCTCGCCAACACGACGCCGAACATGATCTACGACGTCGTGCTCGGCGGCGTCCTCGCCGCGACGTTCATCCCTGTCTTCGTGGACCGGCTCGCCACGCGCGACGAACAGGAGGCGTGGCGGGCGATCTCGGCCATCACCACCGCGGCCGTCGTGGTCCTGGTCGCCATGACGCTCGTGTTCTGGGTCATTGCGCCTCAGGTGATCGGCGCGTACACCGCGTTCGACCACGTCGCCGGTGCGTCGGCTGCGAGCCTCGCGAGGGAGAAGGCCGCCGCCTCCACGCTACTCCGCTGGTTCGTGCCGCAGGTCGCCCTCTACGGGTTCATCTCCCTCATGGCGGCACTGTTGAACACGCGCCGCCGCTTCGCCGCGCCGATGTGGGTCCCGATCGTGAACAACGTCGTCGTCATTGCTGTGCTCCTCTGGTTCCATTCCCTGGTCCCGAAGGTCGCAAGGGGCCAGGGGAGCGCTGGCGACCTCGTCTTGCTCGGGATCGGCACCACGGCCGGCGTGCTGCTTCAGGCGCTCGCGCTCCTGCCCGCCCTCCGCGGCATCGGGCTCGAACGGCTCAGGTGGCACTGGGAGCCCCGGCACGAGGCGGTGCGCACGGTCATGCGCCTGGGAGGCTGGACGTTCGGCTTCGTCGTCGCGAACCAGGTGGCCCTCTACGTCGTGCTCGCGCTGGCCGTCCGCGCCGGCGGCACAGGGCCGGTCTCCTCCTACACGTACGCGTACACGTTCTTGCAGATGCCGTACGCGGTGGTGGCGGTCTCCATCATGAGCGCGGTCACGCCAGGGCTGGCAGAGCACTGGTCGACGGGGGACGAAGTCGGGTTCAAGCGGCAGCTCGCCGGTGGGCTTCGCGCCACGCTCGCGGTGATCCTGCCCGCGGGGGTGGGCATGCTGATTCTGGCCCATCCGGCAGCGGCGCTCCTCCTCGGTCACGGGAGCGCACGGGCCGCCGGCACCGACAGAACCGGTGCCGCGCTCGCGATGTTCTCGCTCGGTCTGCCGGGTTTCTGCACGTTCCTCTACGTCGTGCGTGTCCTGCAGGCGATGCAGCGGACGAGGACCGCGTTCTACCTCTACCTGGTGGAGAACGGCCTGAACGTCGCCTTCGCCGCCGCGCTCGTCGGGCCGCTCGGCGTACGCGGGCTCGCGCTCTCCGTGTCGATCGCCTACACGGCCGCAGCGGCGTGGGGCATCACCGTCCTGCGCCGGTGGCTCGGCACCATCGGTGGTCCGGGTGCGTGGGCGCCGCTACGGCGCGCCGCCGGGGCGACGATCGTGATGGGCGCAGTCGTGCTCGTCGTGTCCGACCTGTCCGGCTCCCAGCGCGGCGCCGGTCTGCTCCTCCGCGTCGCCGCCGCAGTCGCCGCCGGCTTCGCGGCCTACGCCGGCGTCGGCGCGCTGCTCGGGGGGCGCCGCCGGCCGTTCTCGTTCCTCACCGGGGAGCCGACCGGCACCGCCGGCGCGGCGGCCCCGTCCTTCGACAAAGCGGACGTCGGTTCGGGCGCTGGACTCGGCGTCGCGTGGGGTGACACGAGGACGCCCGTGAACACCGGGCCGCGCATCCGGATCGTTCCGCCTCCCGGCACCCCGGACACCTCTTCCCCCGCGGCGCGCCAACCCGAAGGTGCGCCGCGTGCCGCGCGCGTCCCTCGGGCGTCGAAGCCCCCTGCCCCTCGGGCAGACGTCACCCTCGCTCGCTTCGCCCCGGAACGGGCGGGAGGCGACGAATCCGACAACGACGACGACCCCGGCGCGCGCCGCTGGGTCGGCGGCACGAAGACGTCCTTGCGAGGGCGGCTGCCGCGCTAGGTTGCTCGCGCCAGCGCACCCGCGCGGGACCAGGGCTGGTCTGGCACGGCCAGCACGACACGTCGGAGGGAAGCGCGCATTGCCTGGTGTACGGGTCGTCACCGACAGCGCGTGCGACCTTTCCGACGAGCTCGCCGACCGCTACGGCATCGACGTCGTGCCGCTCACCATCCGCTTCGGCGACGAGGAGCTCCTCGACCGGCGTGACGTCTCCCCCGCGGAGTTCTGGCGCCGGTGCAAAGCCTCACCCCTGCTCCCCGAGACCGCGGCCCCACCGCCGGGGGCGTTCACGAGCGCGTACGAGCGCGCGGCGTCGGACGGCGCCACCGGCGTCCTCTGCCTGACGCTCTCGGCAGGGGTCTCGGCGACCTACCAGGCCGCTCTCGCCGGGACCGCGCTGCTCGAGAGCCGGTTGCCGGTCGTGGTGGTCGACACCCGCTCGGTCACCATGGGCCAGGGCCTCATGTGCATCGCCACGGCCGAGCTCGCCGCGACCGGAGCTTCCCTCGACCAGGCTGTCGCGCTCGCACGCGACCTCGTGGCCCGCACGCGGGTGCTCGGAGTCCTCGACACGCTCGACCACCTCCAGCGTGGCGGTCGCATCGGCGGCGCCGCTGCGCTTCTCGGCTCGCTCCTCTCCATCAAGCCGGTCATCGAGGTACGAGACGGCGTGGTCGAGCAGGAGTCCAGGCAACGCACCCGTGGGCGCGCGCTCGACTACCTGGCTGCGAAGGTCGTCGCCGACGCACCCCTCGAGCGCCTTGCGGTATGCGACGGCTCAGCCCCCGACATCGACGCGATCGTCGATCGCCTGCGTAAAGTTGAGGTCGCCCATGGGCTCGTCCTCACCGACCTCGGTCCCGTCGTCGGCACCCACTCCGGCCCGGCCGCCGTCGGTGTGGCGTACCAGCTTCCCAGTCGCTGACACTCAACCGATAGGCTGGCCGGGATGACTGACGAGCACGTGACGCCGACCAGCGCCACGGCTCCCCCGCCAGGCGCGGCGACAGCCGGGATCGGCGGGGGCACAAGCAGCGCTTCTCAGGGCGTGCCTCCCTTCATGGGCGGCGCGACGGCGCAAGCGGCCGCAGACCTGCCCCGCAGGGCGGCTGACGCGGTCCAGTTCGTCGTCGACACGATCCACGACAAGGCCGTGCGCCCCGCGATCCTCGCCACGAGGGCGGTCGTGTTCGGCCTCGTCATCGCGGCCCTGGCTGTCGTGCTCGTGGTGGTGGGCTCCATCGCGCTGCTCCGGCTCTTCGACGTGTACGTCTTCGGCCACCGGGTCTGGCTCAGCTACATCGTGATCGGCGGTGCCTTCACCCTGGTGGGGCTCACCGCCTGGACGCGCCGCACGGCGCGCCCTTCACCCGTCCACCCACGTTGAGGAGCCCGTGACCGCGCACGTGAAGGTACTCATCGCGGGCTCCGGACCCGCAGGCCTGACTGCGGCCGTGTACACGGCCCGCGCCCAGCTGCGCCCGGTCGTCGTGGAGGGCGAGCCGTCGTCCACGAGCGACCAGCCCGGTGGCCAACTCATGCTGACCACCGAGGTCGAGAACTATCCCGGCTTTCCCGACGGCGTCCTCGGCCCCGAGCTGATGACGGCGATGCGCTCCCAGGCCGAGCGCTTCGGCGCGTCGATCGTCACCGCCAAGGTGACCAAGGTCCACCTCGAGTCGAGCCCCTTCGGCGTGTGGAGCTCCGACCCGTCTGCGCCGGATCCCGACTACGAGGCAGAGACCCTCATCATCGCCACCGGTGCGCAGGCGCTCATGCTCGGCGTGCCGGGAGAAGACCGGCTTCTCGGCTACGGCGTCTCCACGTGCGCGACCTGCGACGGTTTCTTCTTTCGGGACCAGCACATCGCCGTCGTCGGCGGCGGAGACTCCGCGCTCGAAGAGGCGCTGTTCCTCACGCGCTTCGCGTCGAAGGTCACGATCGTCCACCGCCGTGACCGGCTGCGCGCGTCGCGGATCATGCAGGAGCGCGCCTTCAGCCACCCCGATATCGAGTTCGCCTGGACACACCAAGTTGCTGAGGTGCTCGGGGATGCCAAGGTCGCCGGAGTCCGGCTGCTCCACTCGACGACCGGAGAGGAGCGGATCCTCCCTGTCACCGGGGTGTTCGTCGCGATCGGCCACCGGCCGAACACGTCGGTGTTCAGCGAAGAGGTCGAGCTCGACGACCAGGGCTACGTCGTCACCCGCAACGGCACCTCGACCAGCGTCGACGGCGTCTTCGCCTGCGGCGATGTGCAGGACGCCACGTACCGTCAGGCCGTCACCGCCGCCGGTTCGGGATGCATGGCGGCGATCGACGCCGAACGATGGCTCGAGGCCCGAGGTTCCTGAGACGACGGGCCCGGGAGCGAGCTCCTGCTCCGAACGGCACGCCTGAGGCGCCGAGAGGGAACAGCAGGCCGTCCAGCGGCGTTGGCCTTGCCTGGGCGCGAGGCCTCGAGGCCGGAGACGATGGACGAGGAGGGAACGTGAGCGCTACGACGGTGACCCTGGACGACAGTACGTTTGACGAGCATGTCAAGGCTGCAGAAGTGCCGGTGCTCGTCGACTTCTGGGCCGAATGGTGCGGACCGTGCAAGATGATCGCCCCGGTGCTCGAGGAGATCGCGGCGGAGCAGGCGGGGAGGCTGCAGATCGCGAAGCTGAACATCGACGAGAACCTGGACATCACGCGCCGCTTCGGGGTGATGAGCATTCCGACCTTGATCCTCTTCAAGGATGGCGAGCCGAAGGTCCGTCTGGTCGGCGCCAAGCCGAAGGGGCAGCTGCTCCAGGAGCTGGCCGGCTACCTGTAACCCCTGCTGTGGCCGACCCGGGCGCGGCCCTTCCCATCCGCGAGGGCGACAGCGGCGGGGGTGTGGTCGATGTGCAGGACAGGCTCGTGGCGCTGGGCTTCGGGCCGATGAGCGACCCTCGGGGCGAGTTCGGGATCGCGACGCGTGCCGCGCTGGAGGCATTCCAACGCCGCCGGGGCCTCCGCGTCGACGGCATCTGCGGCACGCAGACCTGGCAAACCCTGGTCGAAGCCGGCTACCGCCTGGGCGACCGGTTCCTCTACCTGCGCACGCCGATGCTGCGCGGCGACGACGTCGCCGAGCTTCAGCAGCGGCTGTGCGCGCTCGGGTTCGACACTGGACGAGTCGACGGCATCTTCGGCGGCGCGACGGCGACGGCCCTGCGCGACTTCCAGGAGAACTCGGCGCTGCCGGTTGACGGCATCCTCGGGGGCGAGACGCTGCGCGAGCTGCTGCGGGTCGCGGCGCGCGGCCCGGCACCCCTTCATCTCGTGTCGACGGTGCGCGCGCGCGAGCTGCTGCGGCAGGCGCCGCCGACCCTCGCGGGGCGTCGCATCGCGATCGGCGAGCCGGGGGGCCTCGCGGCACCGGTGGCCGCCCTCCGCCGTCGTCTCGGAGCGCAGGGCGCGTCGGTGACGACCCTCCACCACCCCGACGGCTCTGCTCAGGCGCAGCAGGCGAACGCAGCAGGCGCCCACGTGTACCTCGGCCTCAGCCTCGAGCCGGAACGCGCGGGATCGTTGGCCGCGTACTACTCGGGCTACCGTGACGAGTCGGTCGGGGGCCGGCTGCTGGCCGAGAACATTCAACGGAGCGTTCCCGCCGCGCTCGGCATCCCGGACCTCGGGGTGCACGGGATGTCCCTCGTCGTGCTCCGGGAGACCAGCATGCCAGCCGTGACCCTCGAGATCGGCCCGGCAGCCGTCCTGGTCGAGCATGGACCCGCTCTTGCGGACGGGCTTACCGCCGCTCTCATCGCCTGGGTCTCGCGTCCCTGGGAGTGAGGCGCCGCTGCGCCCTCCACCGGGATCCTCGCTGTTTGGCTCCTCCGGTGAACAACGGGTGACAAGACCGTGGCCGTGCGCTGTACTTCAGGGCGAACCTGACAATCCACAACATCATGCACAGGTTGTGGATACTGCTTAACTGCGGGTTGAGGGTTGCAGCTCTTGCGAGCTGACCAGGCGCCTCAGTGCGCCTCTGGCGCGGCAGGTGGCCGTTCCACCATCGCCCTGTAGATCCGCTCGAGATCCTCGAGCGTCGCGAACTCCACGACCACCCGGCCCCGTCGGTTGCGAAGCTCGACCTTCACTCGCGTGTTCAGGTAAGTGGACAGGAGCTCCTCGAGCTCCAGGAGACCGGGCTCTGGCAGCCGTCGAGGCGTGGCGTGAGTACTACCTTTGGTGGTACCGTCGAAAGGCGGTGGAGCCGTCTCAACTCTGCCGTCCCCCCGCTCGGCCTCTTTCACCGCATCCTCCACCTGTCGCACCGTCAGCCCCTCGGCGACGATACGCCCTACGAGAGATTCCTGGAGCGTCCGGTCAGGAGTGCCGAGCAGCGCGCGGCCGTGACCCGCCGAAATGGACCCGTCCGCGAGGGCACGCTGCACGCCGGCGGGCAGCTGGAGCAGCCGCAGCGTGTTGGTGACGGTCGCCCGGCTCTTGCCGATCCGGGTCGCCACCTCCTCATGGGTGTGACCGAAGTCGTCGATGAGCTGCTGGTACGCGGCGGCCTCTTCGAGCGGTCCGAGGTCCTCGCGGTGAAGGTTCTCGACAAGGGCCTGCTCGAGGCTGCTGGCGTCGGCGGAGACCTCGCGCACGAGCGCGGGAACCGTCTGAAGGCCAGCCCGACGGGCCGCGCGCCACCGCCGCTCGCCGGCGATCAGCTCGTACTCGTCGGTCCCACCTCCGAGCGGTCTCACGAGGACGGGTTGGAGAACCCCCACTTCCCTGATGGAGGCGGCGAGCGCCGACATCGCTTCCTCGTCGAAGTGGGTCCGTGGCTGCAACGTGTTCGGCCGGATGCTGGAGATCGGGACTTCCCGCAGTGCACTTCCCCGCAATCCCGACACCTCCGTCGGGATGAGCGCGCCGAGTCCCTTACCCAGCCCGCTGCGACGCGCCATTGCTGACCTCCTTCGCAAGATCCCGGTACGCGACGGCCCCGCGGGACGTCGGGTCGAAGACCGTGATCGGCTGACCGAACGACGGCGCCTCGGAGAGCCGGATCGTCCGCGGGATCACGATCCGGCATACTTTGTCGCCGAAGTGCTCGCGCACTTCGGTCGCGACGTCGACTGCGAGCCGCGTCCGCGCGTCGTACATCGTGAGCACGATGGCGCTCACTTCGAGCCCCTCGTTCAGGTTCGACGCTACCAGGTGAACGTTTCGCAACAGCTGGCCCAGACCCTCGAGCGCGTAGTACTCGCACTGTATCGGCACCATCACCTCGGCCGCCGCCGCGAGGCCATTGACCGTGATCAGCCCCAACGACGGCGGGCAGTCGATCAGCACGAAGTCGAAGTCCTCGACCACGCTCTCCACGGCCCGCCGCAACCGGAGCTCTCGGCTGAAGGCGGGTACGAGCTCGATCTCGACCCCTGCGAGATCGATGGTTGCAGGTGCGACAAACAGATTGCGCACGCTGGTCGGTTCGACGCAGTCTTCCATCGGCGTACCGTGCATGATCACGTCGTACATCGAGCGCTCCAAATTGCGGGCATCGATGCCGAGCCCAGTGGTCGCGTTGCCCTGCGGATCCAGGTCGACCACGAGGATTCTGTACCCGAGCTCGGCCAACGCTGCGCCAAGATTGACGGTCGTGGTCGTCTTCCCGACTCCGCCCTTCTGGTTGGCAATCGCGATCACCCGCGGCAGAGGCCTGAAAGTGGACACCCCGCGTCCGTCCGAGCGACGGACCTGGTCCGTCGTCGTTTGATCGGTGACCGAGGAGCTCCATGACGCAGCGTCGGACAGGCGCGCCGGGGCGACAGCTCCGCCGTCCTTTGCCCCTCTGATCGAACGCCCGGCCTCCCCGGAGCCACCTTCGGCGTTCGCCATCTCCTCGCCCGACTCCCCGCCTGCTTCGATGCCACCGTCTTCCAGCGGCGAGGCAACCGGGTCGGGCGGCGCGAAGCTCGGGGCCGGGTCGGGCGGCGGGGATCCGGCATCCCCGCCCATCGGCTGTGGCCCAACAGTCGAACGCTCCTCCACTTCTGACATCCCCGTGACAGAAGAGGCTTGGGATGCCATCTCGCTCCAGCGGCGGCGGCGCCCGATCCTTCTCACCACTGGGTAAATCCCCGGTTGAACGGGACCGCACGGGTCACTGATCGCAACGTCGAGTCGTTACGAAGACTGCGACCGCGCTGCCCCATACGCCCCCTCACGGCCACGCTGACCATCCTCGCTCGCCCGACGGTACAGGTCAAGGCTTTGCGCGCTTTTTCCGTTCGGGCAGCCGGAGGGCCGTTCCACGTGCAACCTGACGGTGAAACAACCCAGCATCGGAGCGCGCGTCTCCCGCCCACCCCGTTTTGGTCGCTCCCCACCTTGCAGCTGTTTCACATGTAACCTGACGGTGAAACATGTGGTAGCGCTTACGAGGTCCGGCAGACGGCCGGTCCGAGCACGAGACCCTGGAGCGGACGCGATGGCGAGCGACTTCGAAGAAGGGGTGCTGGTGGGCCTGCTGGTCGGGGAAGGCCACTTCGGCGGCGACGGGCGCCAGCCGCAGGTGACCCTGCGCATGCATGAACGCCACGAAGCGCTGTTCCGGTGGCTCGAACGCACCTTCCCCGGCGGTCGGCTCTACGGACCCTACGATCATGGCGGTCGGCGCTACTACCAGTGGATGGCGCGGGGAGACTACCTGCGTGCAGAGCTCGCACCGATGCTCCATCGCGCCCTGTCGCCAGCGCTCGATGGCTATGCCTACCACCGGTTCCTCGCCATGTGTGAGCGCTACGCGCGGCAGCTTGAGCTTCCCGAACGTGCCACGCCAGCCGCTTCTGCATCCCCGCAGGCAGCGTCGTCTGTACCGGCACACGACTCGCCCAGCTCCGCAATGGCGATCTTCGCCGCGCTCCGGGAAGCGCGCGTGCTCACAGAAACACCGCCGCCTGCCTGACGCAGGCCTGCCTGTGTACGAGGTTCAGTGCACTCGACGAGAGGTCAGAACATCGGGTGTTTCGCGGGCACCCCGACCCGTCGGGGAAACCGGGCTGGGCACGGCTGTTTCTGCGGGACCAGGACGAACCCGTATGCGGAACCGACCGGAGACGCACTTCCCATGCCGAGCTCGGCCAACCGATCCTCCGGCCAGCGCCCGATGGCGTCTCGCGAACTCGGCGGAGGCTCCGAGACAGCCAGAAACCCGCCCACTGCCAGCAGCGGGGCCGCGCACTCGGCGACGACGGCGGGCCTGCCGAATCCCCTGGCGGTGACAACGTCAAAAGCACCCCGCCGCTTTGGTGTGCGGCCCACGACCTCGGCTCGCGCGGCCTCCACCGCGACACGTCCTTCCAACCCCAGCACACCAACGGCGCGGTGGAGGAACGCCGCACGACGTCCTTGGGCTTCGACAAGGAGAAGCGATGGGGCCTCCCAACGCACGGCGAGCACGAGCCCGGGAACCCCACCCCCAGAACCGAGGTCAACCACGGTGGAAGGGGGGGAGGATGTCCATGCGCTCTCGACCGCCTCGGCGAAGGCGTCAGCGTGCTCCAACTGCGCATCGACCGGGCCGGGACCAAGGAACCCGAGGTCACGCGCCTCGGTCAGGAGGCGGCGAAGGGTGGCTCGTCGATGGCCGCCCGGAAGTGCGGGCACTCCATCTTCCTCGACAACGCGTGCTCAGGGCGCCGGCGAGATGACGACGAAGCGGTGCGGCTCTTCTCCTTGTGAACTCGACACCGCACCTTCGATCCCCACCACCGTATCGTGCACGACCTTGCGATCGGCTGCCGACATGGGCTCGAGCGCACGCTCGGATCCGGATCGGACCACCTCCGTCGCGACCTCGGCGGTGAACCTGCGCAGCGCCGCGACACGGCGTTCGCGGTACCCCGCGACGTCAACCAAGATCCTGTCGGTGCGGTTCGGGAAGTGCCTCTGAACAACCGTCCGCGTCACGTCCTGGAGCGCCATCACGGTCGCTCCCTTCGGCCCGACAAGCATGCCAAGCCCTTCGCCCTGCGCCGCAAGCTCCACGGTCTCCTCGTCGAGCTCACGGACGTCCAACGTCGCCCGGAGGCCGAAGCGGTCCAACAGTCCCTCGAGGAACTCCTTGGCCACCGCCGCCTGCTCCTGCAGCGTGATCCCGTCAGCCACCGTGTGCTCCTCCTTCACTGCTCCGTCCGGTCCGACCACTTCGGTACGACGAGCGTCACCGCGCTCAGGCGTCGTGCCGTTCCCCGCTTGGGCATGGCACGGCTCGTTCACAGCCCGGGCTCCCTTCTGAGCTGCACCCTGACGGCGCCGGCGGCGCCGGCGGCTCGGGCCGGTTCTTCCCGTCGATTCGGTTTCTCCACCGCCATCTCGGACCGAGACCCCCGGTTCCTCACGGCCGGCGCGTCCCGACGCCCCGGCCGAGCGGCTCGTGTTCGCCTGCCGCTGCCGCGTCGTTTGGGTACCGGCGCCGTCGTCCCCGCCACGGCGCACGCCGTCACGAGCTCGATCTCGCTGGCGATGTGAGCGCTTCGGGCGCGGTTCAGCGGGTCGGACCCGCGCCCGCACTCGGGCCTCGCCTCGGACGCGCCCGAACAAGCCCGCCCTCGGCTCCGCGAGGACCACGAGCTCTGCATCCTTCTCGGACACCCCGAGTTGCTCGAGGGCACGCTCCTTCGCCTCGTCGACCGACTTGCCCGTTTTTTCGACCCATTCCACGCTCAGCGAGCCTTTCGTACACGTTTGGCCTTCGACCGGGGGTGGGGCTTCGTGGCCGGAGAGGTAGCACCGTTGATGCTACCTCTACTCGCATCCCGGCGCCGCCCGTTCGTACCGCCTTCCTGCGCCTCCGGTTGCCCGCTGCTGGGACGAGAGCGCCGGCCACCCAGGCTGCCCGTCCGCTCCCCGTCGTGCGGAACGGATTCCTCCTGCTTCGTGCCGCTCGTCGACCTCGCCTCGACCGCGGCAGGCGCCACCGAAGGCTTGGGCTTGCCGCTCACCTGGCGTTCTCCGGGCCGCTGCACCAGGCCGTACCGGAAGATCAAGTCCTGGGTGAGAACCCGGATCCCGGACGAAACGATCATGTAGACCACCACGCCGGCGGGGACCAGGAAGTAGATGTAGGCGAAGATCAGCGGCATCACCCGCTGCATCGTCTGCATCTGCTGCGGCATCTGCTGCTGCGTGTTGTTGCGCTTGTTCCGGCGCGTCATCTGGGCCATCTGGAAGTACTGCAGGGCGACCGCGACGGCGAGGAGGCCGAAGTACGGGACGTACTCGTACCAGTCCGCGTGATGTGTGAGGGGTCGCAACGCGAGGTTCAGACCGATCGAGTGCATCACCCCGGGCGTCTTCACCAGCGCCTTGTGGATCGCCGACGTCTGAGGCACGTAGTGCGGTGTGGCGCAGACGGCGACGTGGCAGCGGGCCTTGCCTGTGGCCATGAGGGTGCCCTTCTTCACCGTGTTCGCAAGCCCGCGGATGACGTCGTAGAGGACGATCAGGGCGGGCATCTGGAGGAACATCGGCAGGCAACCACCCGTGGGACTGACCCCGTGCTCTCGGTAGAGCTTCATGAGCTCTTCGTTCAGCTGCTGGCGGTTCTCGGCGCCCTTGTACTTCGCCCGCAGCTTCTGCATCTCGGGCTGGAGTGCCTGCATCGCCAGCATCGAGCGCGTGCTCTTGATGGTCAGCGGAGTGAGGAGCGCCATGATCAGCAGCGTGAGCAGCACGATTGCCGCTGCGTATGTGGGCACGGCGCCGTAGATCCACGACAGCACGTCGGCCACCGCGATGAACAGCGGGTGGAAGATGTCTCCGACGGCCTTGAACAGCGAGTTCTCCGCGACTAGGGGCACGGCGTGCACGGTCACCGCCTCCCCCGCCGACGCCGACCCGCCTCGAGCGGGACCAGGTCCACCCCGTGCCCGCCCAGCGGGTGGCAGCGCGCCAGCCGTCGCACAGCCAGCCAGAGCCCCAGCCAAGTACCGTGCCGCTCCACCGCCTCGACCGCGTACGCCGAGCAGCTCGGGTAAAAGCGGCACGGGGACACGCCGCCCGCCCTCGCGGCCTGGTAGGCGTGCAGCGCTCCGAGCGCGGCCCGCTGCCCGACCGTCTGCCGCGCCCCCGAGGCGCTCCCGTCCACCTTGCGGTGGTCCCGCCCCGCCGGCCCTTCAACCGGTGCCGCAACCTGCCTGATGATCACAGGATCCGTCTTCCTTCGCCGTCAGCCCCAGCTGCTGCGGCCCGGGCCGCAACGCGGACCGCACGGCGTAGCTCCTCGAATCGGAGCTCGCCGGCACCCGGCGCCGCGCGTACCAAGTATGCGCCGGCCGGCAGCTCCGGGCCGAACGCTCGAACCGCGGCGCGGAGCCGGCGCCGCAGTCGGTTCCGTTCGACCGCACCGCCGTGCCGCCTCCCTATGGAGTACCCGACCAAAGGGGCGCTCTTCACCTCCGGCACGTGACTGCTGAACGCCACCGCCACCGTTCCCATCTGGCCACGTCCCTCGGGGCGCGACAGGGCTCGGAACGTAGCCTGCCTGCGGATCCTTCCCACCACGGGGGGCATCGTCCTTCTGGGCGCGCCAACTCACACCGTCAGCCGATGACGCCCCTTGAGCCGTCTCGCCTTCAGGATCGCCCGGCCGGCACGCGTCGACATGCGCTGGCGGAACCCGTGCCGCTTCGCTCGCTTGCGCGTGTTGGGTTGATAGGTTTGCTTCACGTCCGTCAGCCTTTCCGCGTTGCCCGCCAGCGCGACCTGATCGGGTCGGTGACGGCGAGCGGACCAACGCGTTGCCCACGGTGGGCTGCGATGTCGCACGTGATCGTACGCGACCGCGGACGCCGACACTAGTCGCGTCCGGGAGCTCCAGGTCAGACCGCGGCCGCCCTGAGGCGGCGGCCCCTTGCGACCCGGCGGCGGCCCCCTTGCGACCCGGCGGCGACCCCCGGTTGCCACTAGTCGGGAGAGCCCGAACGGTGTAGGTTCGATCGACCACGTCACTGACGTGTTCCACACCTGTGGATCACGCTGTGGACGACGAGCGGCTCGCGTGCGCGGAGGACCAGGTGGACGAGACGGGTGGTCTGTGGACCAGGTGCGCCGCACCTCTTCGTGACCAGGTGTCGGACACGACGTGGAAGATGTGGTTCTCGAGCATCGAGCCGGTGTCCTACGACGGGCGCACGATGGTCCTCGGCGTGCCCAACACGGTGGTGCGCCAACGCGTCGAGGGGCGGTTCCTCCCGCTGATCGCCCAGACCGTGTCGTCAGCCGCAGGCCACGACGTCGACGTCCGCCTCGAAGTCGCCGACCCGGTGCCGTCGGATGTCGGTGCCCCGGCTGCGTCCGGCCTCGGCCCCGCCGGTTCTTCCTACCAGACACCGGCCGAGGCCCTTCCATCTCCTCTGCACCCTTCACAGCGCCCTGTTCAGGCCAGCGGTCGGTCGCGCGACGGCGCGGTGGTCTGCCTCGACCCCAGGTTCACCTTCGAGAGCTTCGTCGCCGCGTCGTCGAACCGACTCGCGCACGCTGCCGCGCAAGCCGTGGCCGAGACGCCCGGCCGTTCGTACAACCCGCTGTTCATCTACGGAGACTCGGGGCTCGGCAAGACGCACCTCCTGCACGCGATCGGCAACTACGCACAGGAGAACTTCTCCTCGCTCACGGTGCTCTACCTCACGACGGAGACGTTCATGAACGATTTCGTCGACTCGTTGCGAATGTCCACGACGATCGCGTTCAAGCGCCGGTACCGCGAGTGCGACGTCCTCCTCATCGACGACGTCCAGTTCATGGGGAACAAAGACGGCCTCCAAGAGGAGTTCTTTCATACCTACAACTACCTCCAGGGCGCGGGGAAGCAGATCGTCCTCACGTCCGACAGGTCGCCCAAGTCCATCGAAACGTTGCAAGACCGCCTGCGGAGCCGTTTCATGTCGGGCTTGATCACTGAGGTCGACCCACCAGACTTCGAGACCCGTCTCGCGATTCTGAGGAAGAAGTCCGAGGCCGATCACGACGACATCCCCGACGACGTGCTCGGGTTCATCGCCACCCACGTGAAGAGCAACATCCGCGAGCTCGAAGGCGCGTTGATCCGGGTGACGGCGTTCGCGAGCTTGACCAGAGAGCCGATCTCGCTCGAGCTTGCAGAGCACGTGCTCGCGGACATCGTCTCGAGCGTGGAGCCGCGGCGCATCACCCCCCAGATGATCCTCGAGGCGACCGCCGCGAGCTACGGCTTCACGGTGGAAGCCCTCTGCGGCCCGAGCCGGACGCGTCCACTGGTCACCGCGCGCCAGGTCGCGATGTACCTTGTCCGCAGCCTGACGGATTACAGCTACCCCGCCATCGCCCGTGTCTTCGGAGGCCGCGACCACACCACGGTCATCCACGCCGTGGACAAGATCTCCACCCAGATGAAAGAGCGACGACAGCTCTACGAGCAGGTCACGGAGCTGACCGTGCAGATCCGGAACGGGACGTGAGCGTCGACCCGGTCCCATCTGTGCACACACCCGCGAGCAACCTGTGGACCGAAGGGCGCCCCGTCCACAGGATCACGCCGTCAGCTCGCCGTCGGGCTCGGCCCGCCCCGGCCGGTACCCGGCACGGTGGACGACCGCAGGCCCCTGACCACGAACGTTGGCTGCGTGTCCACAATCCCCAGCACTACTACCACTGACATGTCTTCCGAAACCTCATCACGTTCGAAAGGATGACGATGTGAAATTCCGGTCCGAACGCGACTCTCTCGTCGACGCGCTGGTTATGGCAACGCGTGCCGCAGGGGGAAGAGGTGGGACGTCCGCAGTGCTCTCCGGGCTCATGCTGCGCGTGGTGGGAAACCACCTGGAGGTGACGGGCACGGACCTCGACCTGACCATCCGGGTCGAGCTCGAGGTCATCGGTGTCGAGGACGGGACGTGCGTGGTGCCCGGCCGGCTGACCGGCGACGTCGTGCGCGCGCTGGAGGCCGGGGCGGTCACCCTCGATTCCGACGACGAGCGGGTGGAGATCTCGTCCGCAAGAGCCCACTTCAGCCTGCGGGTTTTTCCTGCGGTCGAGTTTCCAACCTTGCCGTCGCCAACCGTGCCGTCTGTGGTTCTGCCACGCGGCGCGCTCGTCGAGGCGTTGCGCCAGGTGGTTCGTGCGGCGTCAGGTGACGAGGCCCGACCACTGCTGACCGGTGTGCTGATCACGGGGGAGGGTGAGTGGGTTCGGTTGGTCGCCACCGACTCGTACCGGCTTGCGCTCCGAGATCTGCGCGGGACGGCGAAGGTTGGCGAGGGTGGTGACGTGCTGGTCCCGGCCCGCGCGCTCGCAGAGCTCCAACGGGTGGCGCCGTCGGCGGGGGGCGTAAGCGATGACGGAGAGGGCGTTGTGGGGGTCACCCCGGGACAGTCCGAGATCACGTTCACGACGGACCACGTGCGGATCTCCACTCGTCTTCTCGAGGGAACTTATCCGGACTACCGTCAGTTGATCCCGGACCAGTACCCAAACCGCTTGCACGTGGGACGTGAGTCGCTGCTGGCCGCCCTGCGGCGCGTCCGGCTTCTCATGCGCGACAGTGCCACCCCTGTGCGGTTGTCCATGCGTCCCAACGGGGTGGACCTCACCGTCGTGTCTCAGGAGGTGGGAGACGCCAGCGAGACCGTGGATGGGGACTTCACGGGAGAGGACCTCGTCATCGCGTTCAATCCGAACTACCTGATCGACGGGGTGGATGCCGTGCTCGACGACGAGGTCTTCATCGAGACCGACAGCCCTGGCCGGCCGGCGACTGTGCGCGCCGCGGGCAGGGACGATTTCCGGTACCTTCTGATGCCCGTGCGGGTGTCCTGACGGGCGCCCCGATGGTGGCTGTGGGGTCCCTGCCGGACTGCGGGATCCGTCTGCACCATCTGGAGCTGCAGGACGTCCGACTCTTTGTCGAAGCCGCGCTCGAGGTCCCGATGGGCGGCACGACGGTGCTGGCCGGTCCCAACGGGTCCGGGAAGACCACGTTCCTCGAAGCGGTCGCGTTCTTGGCATCGCAGCGGTCGTTTCGCACCAGCGTGCGAGAGGCGATGGTCCGCAGCGGTGCCGAGCGTGCGATCCTGCGCGCTGAGCTCGAACACGAGAAGCGACCGTTGCTCGTCGAGAGTGAGCTCCTCGCGAAGGGCGCTGCACGTACCCTTGTGAACCATCGGATGGTCCGCAGGAGGGGAGCGCTCGCCGAGGCTGTCCCGGTGACCGTGTTCTCGCCCCACGACCTCGGGCTCGTGCAGGGCCCCCCTGTGCGACGGCGGGAATTGCTCGACACCGCGCTCCGCCTCCTCGACAACCGCGCGGCGGCCCAGCTTGACGCGATGGACCGGGTTCTCCGCCAGCGTGCCGCGCTGCTGCGACAGGCGGGCTCAAAGTTGAGTGGCGAGGTCGCGTCGACTCTCGACGTGTGGGACGGACGGCTCGTCGTGAGCGGGCAGGCGGTCTCCGACGCCCGACGGCAGCTCCTTGCCGACGTGCAGCCCGCAGTCGAGGCTGCGTACGAGCGGCTCGTCGGGGTGGCGGCAGCGGATGGGGGGGTGACGATGCGCTACGTGCCAGGCTGGGAAGGTGAGCTCGCGGACGCGCTGTGCGCGAGCCGACACGACGACATCCGGCGTGCCGCGTCGACCGTGGGCCCTCACCGGGACGAGGTGGCCCTGGTGATCGGGGGACGTGACGCGCGCGTGTGCGCCTCCCAGGGCGAGCAGCGAAGCCTCGCGCTCGCGCTCCGGCTCGGGCTGCACCATCTCGCGACCCAGCGACGGGGCGGCGCTCCGCTCCTCCTGCTCGACGACGTCTTCTCCGAGCTCGACCCCGACCGAAGTCGGGCGCTCGCGCGCCTCCTTCCCGTGGGGCAGGCACTCCTCACCACCGCGACGCCGCTCCCCGAGGGGATCGAGGTGAGCGCTGTCGTGGACGTTCGGACCCTGGGCAGACGCGCGTGACGCCACGAAGGCACCGGCCAGACGAAGGACCCGTCCGAGGACCGCTGCCGGTGCGCGAGTCGCTGGACGAGGTGGTCGCAGGGCTCGTGTCCGCAGGCTCTGGCGGAGGGTCGTTGGCGGCCCGGCGCCCGTCGTCTGCGCAGGGAACGCCGGCAGGGCCCGAGCAGCGCCGCGCGTCGGCGACCACGCTCGGCACGGTCTTCTCGTGCTGGGCGGAGCTCGTCGGGCCGTCGGTAGCCCGTCACGTGAGGCCGCTACGGCTCGAAGGCACCACGCTGCGCGTGGCCGTCGACCAGTCTCCCTGGGCGACGCAGGTGCGAGCGCTCGCGCCAGGCATCCTCGAGCGGATCGCCCAGGAGACCGGGGAGCGGCTCGACCGGCTCGATGTGGTGGTCCGCCCACCCCGCTGAAGACGGCAACGGACTGGAGCGTCGGGACAGAGACGCAGCAGGCCGCGACAGTTCCGGCACGCCGGAGTCGCGCGCGGCTGCTCCGCACGTGCGGCCCGGAGCCGGGCGTCGGGTAGACTCGAGCGTCCGCGAATGGCACTGGGTGGCCTTGCATCCCGAGGTCGCGTGACGCGGACGCCGGGACGATCGGCTCGGAGGAGCGCGCCCGTGGGGCATGGCGAGGAGGCAGGACGTGACCACTGACGGTGGGTCGTACACCGCGAGCGACATCACCGTCCTCGAGGGGCTCGAGCCCGTCCGCCTCCGTCCGGGGATGTACATCGGCTCGACGGGGCCGACGGGGCTCCACCACCTGGTATGGGAGATCGTCGACAACTCCGTCGACGAGGCGATGGCGGGCTACTGCACGAGGATCGACGTCACACTGCTCGAAGACGGGGGCTGCCGGGTCCAGGACAACGGCCGGGGCATCCCCGTCGACCCGCACCCGCAGTACCCGGACCGCTCTGCCGCGGAGATCGTCTACACGACGCTGCACGCCGGCGGGAAGTTCGGTGGCGCGGGCTACAAGGTCTCGGGCGGGCTCCACGGCGTCGGCGCGTCGGTGGTGAACGCGCTCTCGACCCGGCTCATCCTCGAGGTGGACCGGGACGGCAGGCACCACGTGATGGAGTTCGTGAACGGCGGAGAGATCAAGGTGGGGCTCGAGGTGACGGGGGACTCGCCGAAGGGACGGACCGGCACCACCGTCACGTTCTGGCCGGACCCGGCGATCTTCGAGGAGGTGGACTTCCGCGCGCAGACGGTGACCGAACGCCTGCAGGTGATGGCGTTCTTGAACCGGGGCCTGGAGATCCGCTTCAACGACCGGCGACCCGGCGCCGAGAAGAGGGAGGCCTTCAAGTACAACGGCGGTATCACCGACTACGTCAAGCACCTCAACGCGTCGAAGGAGTCGCTCTTCCGCAAGGTGGCCTCGTATCAGGTGGTCGAGGAGAGCCAGGAGGTCGAGGTCGCCCTCCAGTGGAACACCGGGTTCAACGAGAGCATCTTCTCGTTCGCGAACGGTATCTCGACCATCGAGGGCGGCATGCATGAGGAGGGGTTCAAGAAGGCCCTCACGAATGTGGTGAACCGGTACGCGAGATCGAGGAACCTCGTGAAGGAGAAGGACGAGAACCTGGACGGGAAGGACATCCGCGAAGGCCTGACCGCGATCGTCTCGGTGCGGCTGAAAGACCCGCAATTCGAGGGTCAGACGAAAGCAAAGCTGGGCAACGTTCCCGTTCGCTCCCTCGTCGAGCGCGCGACCAACGAGAAGCTGGCCGAGTGGCTGGAGGAGAACCCCACCGAGGCGAACCAGGTCGTGAAGAAGGCTCTCCTCGCCCAGCGTGCACGCGTCGCGGCTCAGCAGGCGCGAGATCTGACGAGGAGGAAGTCCGGCCTCGACGGAGCCGGTCTCCCAGGAAAGCTGATCGACTGCTCATCACGCGACCGGCGTGAGTGCGAGCTCTTCATCGTGGAGGGGAACTCTGCGGGGAGCTCCGCGAAGGACGCGCGTGATCCCCGGACTCAGGCGATCCTCCCCATCAGGGGGAAGATCCTCAACGTCGAGCGAGCGCGTATCGACAAGATGCTGAAGAACGCGGAGATCCAGGCGCTCATCGCGGCGATCGGCGCGGGGCTCGGCGAGGACTTCGACGTGTCGAGGATCCGGTACCACAAGGTGATCGTGCTCGCGGATGCAGATGTCGACGGAAGTCACATCCGCACGCTCCTCCTCACGTTCTTCTTCCGGCAGATGAAATCGCTCGTGGAAGGCGGCTTCGTGTACGTGGCGCAGCCGCCGCTGTACTCGACGCTTGTCGGCAAGGAGAAGGTGTACTTGAAGGACGATGTGGCGAAAGAGGCGTTTCTCGCCGGGCACCCGGAGCACCGCCACGACTTTCAGCGGTTGAAGGGCCTCGGGGAGATGAACTTCGACGAGCTGCGCGACACGACGATCGACCCGACGAAGCGCTCGCTCCTGCAGATCAGCGTAGAGCAGGCGGCGCTCGCCGACGACGTGTGCTCGGTGCTCATGGGCGACGACGTCGAGCTCCGCCGGCACTTCATCCAGACGAACGCCAAGGACGTCCGCTTCCTCGACATCTGAGGGGGCACCGGACCATGGCAAGACGACCGATCACGCGGGGATCCCCCACGAACGGCAGCGGCGCGGCCTCAGGAGGGGACGGGTCCGGGGAGGGCGAGGTCCTCGGCTTCATCGAGCCGATCGAGATCCAAGAAGAGATGGAGCGCTCGTTTCTCGAGTACTCCATGTCGGTCATCGTCTCGCGGGCGCTCCCGGACGTCCGCGACGGGCTGAAGCCGGTGCACCGCCGGATCCTCTTCTCGATGTTCGACCAGAACCTGCGACCCGACCGCCCCTACGTGAAGTGCGCGGCGGTCGTCGGCGAGGTGATGGGAACCTTCCATCCGCACGGCGACACCGCGATCTACGACGCGCTGGTTCGCATGGTCCAGGACTTCTCGATGCGCCATCCGCTCATCGACGGCCACGGGAGCTTCGGCGGCCCGGGGCCCGAGGAGGGGCCGGCGGCGATGCGCTATACGGAGTGCCGCCTGCAGGCGTTGGCCCTGGACCTCCTGGCGGGGATCGACGAAGAGACCGTCGACTTCGAGCCGAACTACGACAACACGTCTGAACAGCCCGTCGTCCTGCCAGCACGGTTCCCGAACCTCCTCGTGAACGGATCGCAGGGGATCGCGGTCGGGATGGCTACCAACATACCGACGCACAACATGGCGGAGGTCATCGACGCGGCCGTGCACCTGATCGAGCACCCGGACTCGACGCCCGACGAGCTTATGCGGTTCGTGAAGGGCCCGGACTTTCCCACCGGAGGACAGATCCTCGGCCGTCAGGGGATCCTCGACGCGTACCGCACGGGACGGGGATCGGTCAAGATGCGCGCGGTCGCGGAGATCGAGGAAGGGCGTGACGCGACGCGGATCGTGGTCACCGAGATCCCGTACCAGACGTCAGTGCCGGTGATCCTCCAGAAGATCGATGATCTCGTGCGCGCCGGGGAAGTCGAAGGCGTCGCAGAGGCGATCGACTCCTCGGCCGGACGCCAGACTCGGCTCGTGATCCGGCTGAAGCGTGACGCGAACGCGAACGTGGTGCTGAACCAGCTCTACAAGCACACGCCGCTGCAGACGAACTTCAGCGTGAACATGTTGGCCCTCGTAGACGGGGTGCCCCGGACGCTGAATCTCGCCCAGATGCTGACCCACTACGTCGCTCACCAAGTCGAGGTGGTGCGACGTCGCTCGGAATTCCGGCTTCGCAAGGCTGAGGCCCGCGCGCACATCGTCGAGGGTCTGCTTCGCGCCATCGACATGCTGGACGCGGTCATCGCCGCGATAAGGGGTTCGGAAGATCGGCCCGCCGCGCGCGGAGCGCTCATGGCCGAACCGTTCTCTTTCAGCGAGGAGCAGGCGAACCACATCCTCGACATGACCCTCGGCCGGCTCACCCGGTTGGGCCGCTCGGAGCTGGAGGAGGAGATGGCGCAGCTCCGGGAGGCGATCGGGGAGCTCCAGGCCGTTCTGGGGGATCCAGCAAGGCTGCGAGGGGTCGTGTCGAGCGAGATGACCGCGATCCGGGACAAGTTCGCCGAACCCAGGCGCTCGGTGATCACCCACGATCCCGGGGAACTGGGCGTGGAGGACCTGGTCGCGGACGAAGAGATCGTGGTCACCATGACCGCGGCCGGCTACATCAAGGCGGTGTCTGCGGACGCCTTCCGGACTCAGGGGCGCGGCGGGCGAGGCGTGCAGGGGGCGCGGCTGAAAGAGGAGGACCTCGTCACGAACGTGGTGCACACCACGACGCTGTCGTACCTGCTCTTGTTCTCCAACCGGGGACGTGTGTACCGGTTGAGGGGTTACGAGATCCCGGTGAAGGACCGGACCGCGCGAGGGACCGCCCTCGTGAACCTGCTCCCGCTGGAGAGCGGGGAGACCGTGCAGGCGATGGTAGAGACGCGCGATTTTCCGGCGGAGCACTGCCTCGTCTTCGCGACGGCCCGCGGACAGGTGAAGAAGACGCCGTTCAGCGAGTACGACAAGTCTCGCCGCGAGGGGTTCATCGCGATCAACCTGCGGGAGGGCGACGAGCTGGTGCGCGTCGTGCCGACCACGGGATCGGATGAGCTGATCGCGGTCACGAAGACGGGCATGACGATACGGTTCGCCGAAGACGACGTCCGTCGGATGGGTCGGGACGCAGCCGGCGTGCGCGGGATCAGGCTGCGCGAGGGGGACGAGCTGGTCTCGCTCGACGTCGCGAGGGACGACGCCGACATCTTGATGGTCACCGATGCCGGCTACGGAAAGCGGACGAAGGTCGAGCGTTTCAGCCGCCAGGCGCGGGGCGGCCAGGGGGTGCGCGGCATCCGGCTCACGGTGAAGCGCGGTCGTGTGGTCGCCGCGTTCATGGTGAGCCTCGACGAGGAGATCCTGCTGGTCTCGACCGGCGGGGTGGTGATCCGCACCCCGGTGCGCGAGATCGCCTCACAGGGCCGCGACGCGACCGGGGTCCGGGTGATGAACCTGGACGACGGGCAGGTGGTGGCAGCGGTCGCGAGAGTGTCGGGCAGCGAGTAGCACGCCGCGTTTCGCAGCCGCAACGCGGGGGACCGGGCATCCGCTGTCGGTGGCTGACGGATATGGTGGGCCGTCGGGAGGTGCGTCCGGCGTCGGCGGGTGACGGGCTTCTCGGGAGTGCGACCATGGCGATCGAGATCCCGCTTGCGCTGGCGGCGAGCTTTTTCACTGCGGGCGCCTCGATCTTCATGCGGGCGGCCGCGGCCCCGGCGCCGGGGGAGCTGCGGTTCAGCTGGCGACTGATCGCGTTCCTGATCCGAAGACGACTGTGGCTGTGCGGAGTGCTGAGCATGATCGCCGGGTTCGTCTTCCAGGTGTCCGCGCTGCACTTCGGCGAGCTCGCCGTCGTCCAGCCGGTGATCGCGTCGGAGCTCCTGGTCGTCTTCGCGTACCTGGCACTGCGAGGCCCCGCCCGCGTACGCGGAGTCGACTGGGCGGCCGCCGCCGGCGCGGCCGCGTCCCTCGGGGGCCTCCTCTACGTCGCGGACCCCTCTGGGGGGTCGTCGACCAGCGGGGCTGCGACACGGTGGCTGGAGGCGGCCGGAGCGGTCGGGTTGGCTGCTGCGGTCGCAGTCGCGCTCTCGTCGGTGCGCGGGCGACGGGGACGGGCGCCTACGCCTGCGCGCAAGGCGGCGTTCCTCGGGATCTCGGCGGCGCTGACGTGGGGTTTCGTGGCAGCGGTGGTGAAGGAGCTGAGTGCGAACCTTCCCGAGGGTCCCGGAGCGGTCTTCGGGAGCTGGCCCCTGTACGTCTTGGTGGTCTCCGGCACGGTCGCCATGTTCCTCGTGACCAACGCCCTTCAGGCGGGACCGCTGGCGGCCGTGCAGCCGGGCCTCACGATCGTCGACCCGCTCGTCGCGAGCTTGCTCGGGGTCACGATCTTCGGCGAGCACGTCCGCAGTGGTGCCGGAGACCTGTGCGCGGAGACCCTGCTCCTGGTGGTGCTCGTCGTGAGCGTGGTGCTCCTCAGCCGGAGCCCCGCCGTCGATTCGGGCGCCGGGTCGCACCGCCCGTAGCCGGGTGGAAATTTCGGGGAGTCCTTACTGCGTCTTTCTGGTTCTCTTAGGTACGTCCGGTGTACTGGGACTGTGCCGCGGGCCCTAGCCTTCGGGCGAGCTCCCGAGATGGCGTGGCGACCGAAACGGCGACCGAGGAGACACGATGAGCGACCGCCCTGAGGACAACACGGAACCCGAGAACACCGAGCCGGCAGCGCCAGTGGGCGGCGGGTTCGGGCCCCCCGACGCCGCGTGGTGGCACCAGTCCCACGGAGGAGCCCCGGTTGGTGCCCAGGGAGGTTCCCAGGCAGGCTGGCCCCAGGATCCGAAGGAGGGAGGGGAAGGCCCGCAGGACCCGCACCTCGGGGCCCCGCAAGTCCGTGGCGGCCCCGCCGGGTGGCAGGGCGAGCCGTGGCCCGTAGGGCAGTGGGCCTGGGGACCGTCGCCCGGCGGCTGGGGATTCCCGCCGTACCCGTCGACACCCCCCACGCGCCAGCGCGGCAGAGGCCTGGCGGCGCTGGCGGCCACCTTGCTCACGGTGCTCGCCCTGCTGGTCGGTGTCGGGATCGGTTACGGCGTGTGGAGTGCTCGCAGCAGCACCCCGACATCGGGGCGCTCCTTCGGCTCGGCTGGGGGCACATCGAGGTTGACATTCACAGGGGCCGCTGCGACATCCTCGAGCGGAGGCGGGACAAAGGTGTCGTCGGCCACCGGCGCGCCCTCGAACATCGCGACAATAAGGGCGAAGGTGATGCCGGAGCTGGTGGACATCAACACCGTGCTCGGCTACGAGACAGAGGAGGCGGCCGGCACCGGCATGGTCCTCACGCCCACAGGCAAGGTCCTCACGAACAACCACGTGATCGAAGGGGCCACGAAGATCAGCGTGACCGACCTCGGAAACGGGAGGACCTACTCGGCAACGGTGCTTGGGTACACGCGCGCCAACGACATCGCCGTACTCCAGCTCGAGGGCGCCTCGGGCCTCAAGACTGTGCACATCGGCAACTCGGCATCGGTGAAGGTGGGCGAGGCCATCGTCGGGATCGGCAACGCAGGGGGCACCGGTGGGGTGCCGAGTGCGGCCGGCGGCTCGGTCACCGCACTGAGCCAGTCGATCACAGCGAGCGACCAGGGCTCGCTGGGCACGACGTACGAGCACCTCACGGGCCTCATCGAGAGCAACGCGGACATCCAGCCCGGTGACTCCGGCGGCCCACTCGTGACGACGTCTGGCGCAGTCGTCGGGATGGACACCGCGGCGTCTGCCGCGCAGGGCTACAGCTTCCAAGGAGCAGTGACAGGCCGCGGGTACTCCATACCGATCAACGAGGTCATGTCGACGGCGCGCCAGATCATGGCGAGGAGGGCGTCGACCACGGTGCATATTGGTGGGACGGCGTTCCTGGGCATCTATGCGGTTGCGCCGCAGACACGGTTCAGCCGCTTCAGGTTCGGCAGCACAGGGACATTCACACCCAGGACACCGACAGTCACAGCGAAGCCGAGGCTCCCGACGAGGGGGGCCGCGGTCGAGCAGGTGATCCCGAACACCCCGGCGCAGGCGGTGGGGCTCGCGGCGACAGACGTGATCACGAGGGTGGGCGGGGCGCTCATCACCAGCCCAAGCGATCTGACGAACGTCTTGCTTCGGTACCACCCGGGAGACTCGGTGAAGCTGAGCTGGACGACGAGCTCGGGCAGGGCGGTGACGGGGACGGTCAGGCTCGCGAGCGGCCCCCCAGAATGATCACGTCCGCTGCTGCGTATCAGGCCGGAGACCGGCTCGCGAACGGCTGGCCCCGTCTCCTCCTGTACTCGGTGGCGAGGGCGCGGAGCTTGGCGTGCGTGCCTGTGAAGACCTCCCGCCTAGGCAGCCACCGCTTCGCCATCTTCGCGACCGACGTGTAGTTCACGTCCACCACGTTCGCGAGCGGTGACTCCACCGCCTGGCTGACGAGCTGGTAGGCGTCGAGCTGGTCGAGCCCGAAATCGACGTGGAGCCAGGAGACCATGTCGGCGTGCGCGATCCGGAAGGCGTCCTCGAGCGGTCGGGCGGACCCGGTGGAGATGAGATGCGTGTCGTTCTCGATCCGAGGCCAGTGGCACGTGGTGCCCTTCACGAGGTCGAAGATGACCACGGTGTCCATCGCGCACTCGACCGCGACCCCGCACGTCTCGCCCTCGCCCTGCCGCGCGTGGCCGTCGCCGAGGGAGACCAGCGCACCGGGGACGTTCACCCCGAGGTAGCAGGTGACCCCGGCGCGCAGCTCCGGCGTGTCCATGTTCCCGCCGAAGGCGTCAGGCACGAGAGCGCTCCGGACCTCGAGGTTGGCAGGGGCGACGCCGAGGGTCCCGTGCATCGGGTCCATCGGCAGGTCGACAGCCCACGTACGGTCCCGTGCGCGGAAGCGGCAGGTGCGAGCGAGACGGTCGAGGTGCCAGACCCAGACCAGTTCGGGAAGTGGCTCGTGGAGCATCGCGGTCGAGTGGGTCGCGGTGAGCGCGCCGAACAGCGGCACGGTGGTCGACACGGCCCAGTCCCGCGCGGGCTCGATCGAGACGAAGTGCACAGCCAGCGTGTCGCCGGGCTCCGCACCGTCCACGTGGAAGGGGCCCGTCTGGGGGTTAACGAACGGGAATTCGCAGACGCGGCTCACGAGGTCCGATTCGCTTCGCACTCTGCCGCAGAAGGCGTCCTCGGTCCACAGCTCGATCACCGTGCCGGGCGTGACCCGACGCACCGGTGGCACACCCCCGAACGTCCACGCGAGCTCGCGGGCGTCGGGTCGGTACTCGACCACATCGAAGTCGACCATGCCGCACTATGGCACGGGGTGAGCGTCTGCCAGCGCAGGAAGCGGCTCCCCCTCCGCCCCGGTAGCGTAGCGACTCAACCGGAGCGGGCTCCTGTGGCGAGGCGCGCAGCGAGCGGGGCGAAGGGGCCGAGCCGCCACGAGGGCGCAAGGGTGGAGGTCGCGTGAACGATCCGGTCATCATCGGGAGCGAACGCAGCGAGGTCGGGCTGCCGTCGGGCATGTCCGTGCTACGGCGAGGCGGGAGCGCGCTCGATGCGGCCGAGGTGGCCATGCGCGCGTGCGAGGACAACCTGTCGGACCATTACGTGGGGACGGGGGGGCTTCCGAACGCGCGCGGCGAGGTGGAGCTCGATGCATCGGTGATGATCGGCTCCACCCGGGCCTTCGGAGCTGTTGGCGGCGTGAAGGGCTTCCCGAACCCGATCTCGATCGCGCGCGCGGTGCTCGAACGGCTCCCTCAGCACTGCCTGCTCGTCGGCGAGGGCGCGGAGCTCTTTGCCGAGGAGTGCGGCTTCACCCGAGCCGAGCTGCTCACCGCAGACGCACGTCGCCTGTACGTGGAGGCTGTCGGCACACAGAGCGAGTCGGTCGAGGGTGAAGACGTGGGAGCGACCGAGGGCGACCGGCGTTATCGTCAGTCCGCGCGAGCCCTGATGCGTCGGCTCTCACCGCACGAAGGGCCCTGGGGCACCATCGACGTCCTCGCGCTGGACGCGTTCGGTGAGCTGTGCGTCGCGGTGTCGACGAGCGGCTACCCGTGGAAGTACCCCGGAAGGGTGGGGGACTCGGCCGTGCCGGGAGCAGGGAATTACTGTGATCTCCGGCACGGCGGCGCGGCGTGCACGGGCCGCGGGGAGATGGCGATGCGAGCGTGTGGGGCGCGGAGGGTCGTGGACCTGCTCGGGTTCGGCATGGAGCCGACGGAGGCATGCGCCGAGATGCTGCGCGACGCGCGCTCGATCCCAGACGAGTTCGCGGCCGAGCTCCGGGCGCTGGCGCTCACGCCCGACGGCCGTCACGGCGGCGCGGCGGGGAAGCTCGGGTCCGTCTACGCCTTCATGACGGCAGACCACACGGAGCCTGAGCTCCGGCCGAGAGCAGTCGTCGATCCGTGACACCCGGTCACCCGCCGGAAAGCGTGCCCCCGAGCCGCCGCAGGATCGTGAGCAGGCGGTGGGCGTCCTCTACGGTGGTGAGCCAGTTCATGACCCCAGCGCGAAGGTACGTGCGGCCTCGCAGCCTCGTCGTCGAGACCCAGGCCTCACCGGAGATCTCGAGGGCACGCTGGAGCCGATCCTGGTGCGCGTCCAGCTCCTCGTCGGACTTCCCGGGGACCAGGTGACGGAAGCAGACGACCGAAAGGTCTGGCTGCGCGACCGCGGCCTCGAAGTCGAAAGCCCGCCCCAGCTCGGCGGCGAGCACCGCCGCGACGTCGTTGTCGTGCTCGACGAGCCGTGCGAACCCCTCGCTCCCGACGTGCTTCCAGGACGCCCACAGCTTGAGGGCGCGGAGGCGCCGGGTGCCTTCCATCGAGTACTCGAGCCAGTTGAGCGGCTCGGCGTCGGGGGTCGCTGAGCGGTAGTACTCGGGCGACCGGTGGAAGGTCCCGTGCAGGTCCTCTCTTCGGCGAACGACGAGAGCGCCGATGTCGTAAGCCTGGAACAGCCACTTGTGGGGGTCGACGGTGACGGAGTCGGCGAGCTCCAGACCAGGGACACGCCGTGCGTCGCGCGTGGACAGCCGGGCCGCGCCTCCGTACGCGGCGTCCACGTGGAGCCACAGGCCTTCTCGGCGGGCGAGCGCCGCGAGCCCCGGAACGTCGTCGACGGACCCGGTGTTGGTGGTGCCGCACACCGCGGCGATGCAGAACGGCACCAGCCCGGCCGCCCGGTCGTCGGCGATCCGGCGCGCGACCGGCTCTGCCTGGAGGCGGTACCGCTCGTCGCTCTCCACGACGACGAGGGAGTCGGGCGGGAACCCGAGCATGTCGAGGGCACGGCCGATGGAGAAGTGCGCCTGGTCCGAGACGTAGACCCTCGCTGCCTCGAGGGCTCGGCCGCGCGGGGGGCCCACGGTCCCGGCGAGGTGGCAGAGGTGCCGGTCGCGCGCGACGGTCATCGCCATGATGTTGGCCATCACCCCGCCCGACGTCAGGACTCCCCAGCTGTCGGCGCCGCACCCGACGAGGTCCGCGAGCCAGCGGATCACCTCCTCTTCGACGAGCGCCCCGACCGGACCGGAGTGGAAGACGTCGATCCCTTGGTGGAACACCTGGCAGCACAGCTCGCCCGCCACCGACATCGGCAGGGGCGGAGGGGTGAAGTAGGAGAACGATCCGGGGTGGTAGGCGTTGTACAGGCAGGGGACCACCCGCTCGCGGATCTCATCGAGGACTGCCGACGAGGGACGAGGGGCCGTCGGCGCAGGGGCCGGTCCGAGCGAGGGGCCGAAGAACCGGGCGCGCAGCTCCTGGTAGGAGTCGGGGCCGACGGTGCGGACCAGGCCCTCGTCGTAGACGTAGTCGAGGGCGAGCGTCCAGGCGTCCCGACCGAGGCCTTCGAGCGTCTTGCGTGCACCGGCTGCACGAAGGTCGAACAGCTCGGGCTCGGGGTGCCACTCGAACCGTGCCGCGACGGGTGCGTGGCGGGGGGGAGGCGTGGAGTCGTCCATGGCTCGATGCTCGCGCACGCACGGTAGGTCCGACGTCGCTCACGTAGCGTTGGGCTGCGCTCGATCCAACCCCGCTGGTCGTCGGGGAGACGGTTGGGGCGACCGCGCGCCGGACGCGCGTCGCCCTGCGGTCAGGTGGAGGACGGGCTCATCCCACGATCGACGCGACGTGCTTCGCGAGCTTGTCCTCGATCTCGAAGTTCCAAGCCGTCTCCGCGACGTCGACGACCAGGAACAAGTCCGAGATGAGGAGCGTTTCCAAGGCCATCACCGCAAGGTGCTCGACCCATTTGCCGATCCCGATCCGTACCGTGAAGTCTTCGGGCGTTCCGGACACGAGAACCGAAAGTGCCCGGTCGGCGTCGACCACACCACGCAGGAAGCCGCCCTTCTTCGCCTGGAGCAGGGTGCCCTGCTCGCTCGGTTCGGAGGTCTGGACGCTGAACCCATCAGCTTCGAGGTACGAAGAGATGTTGTGCTGGAGAGCCGCGAGATCCGTGGCCTTCCCCTCGAAGTGCATGACCTTTTCGCCGATCATCTCGCCTCCTTCGCGCCGAGCCCACACGAGCGGGACGCGCAGGATCGTACACACGGGTCCCGTCGAAGTTCTCGCCGGCGGGAGCGTTGGGCCGCGGTCGACCGTAGCGCGCAACTCCTCAGGAGCTAGAGGGATCTCGGTCCACGTTCGCCGCGCCGGCGGCACGTGCCGCCTCACGGATGGCGGAGATCGCGGGAAGATCGCCGTTCTTCAAGAGCTCGATGGCGCTGTCGGTGGCGGTGAGCACTTCGGACTTGCCCGGCCGGATCTGCTCACGCCAGAGGAGCGTGACGAGGGCGTCGCCCCCGAGCACCACCGATTGCTTGTCCGCCAACGCGGAGGCGAGTGCCCGGGTGCCGGCACGGAAGGGCTCGCTCTCCACCATCCCGACGCTTCCGGCCCACAACACGGAGCCAGCCCCGCGGAGCTCCTCCCCGAAGCGCAGGCAGGTGGCAGGGCCGATGTCGACGACAACGTCTCCGGTCCGCTCCCGTCTCGTGGAGACGTGCACCCGCCCGCCGCGTGACCACACGAGATCGGCAGGAAGGACGAGACGGTGGCGCACCCGCTGCGACAGGCCATGCACGCTGCGGCACTCCTGGATGAAGTCGTTGTCGCAGTCTTCCGCGGGTTCTCGTCCGAGCGCCTGGAGCATGGGCAGCGCGAGGCCCCCGCCGAGCAGGACCGCGTCGGCACGGAGCACGAGTCCCACGAGGCGGTGGAGGCGGCCGAACGTGCGCTCGCCGCCCAGCACCGCAACGAACGGCCGGGGTGGGGCGGTGAGGAGGGGCTCGAGGACCGTTAGGTCGCGTTGCAGGGTGCGGCCGATCGCGGAGGGCAGCAGCGTGGGTGGCAACGTGACGCTCGGTACTGGCAGCAGCGAGTCCTGCAGCGAGTCGTTCACGAATAGGTCGTGGTGCGCGACGACCTGCGCGACCGCTTCCCTGTCCTCGTCTTCGGCACACCGTTTGAGGCGCAACGCGCCGCTGTCGAGCGAGGGCTCGAGCGCGAGAAGGACTGTCCGTACGTGGGACAGATGGCCGCCCGCACCGCCGTGCGCACCGCCACCGCCGTGCGCACCGCCACCGCCTTGCGCACCGCCCCCGCCCCACACGGTCACGTGCGCGCCCCGCTCGGCGAGCCACCGCACCGTCGCCGCCAATCCCTCGGCTCGGATCTGTGCGAGGGGCGAGGAGGGCGCGGAAGACAGGGGGAGGTCGAGGGTGGAGCGGACGAGCACGTTCGCACCGTGGGGGTCCGGCAGGTCCTCGAGGAGCGGTAGCCCCATCGGACGCGCGCCGCTTGGAGCTGAGCTCATGCCTCGAGTCTGGGTCCGGTACGTGCCCGGGCGCAGGGGCTTTCGGCAGCAGTAGGGCGTCCGCCGCGAACGGGGTGGCCGTACTCGTCGGAGAACCGCTCCCACGCGGATAGGCGCGCCATTCCCAGCGTTCCGCCGATGCGCGCCCAGGTGACGCCACGCGTCCTGAGCGCCGCGACGTGATGAGCGACCGCCCGGTCAACGGTCTCGTGAGCGGCATGAGCATGCACCATCTCGGCGAGCAGCTCCTCGTCGGACCAGGTTGGCGCGGTCACGCCGGCTGCGGCCCGGAGGATCAACGCAGGCTTGTCGAGCTTCATGGCTCGATCAGGGGGGGCTGGTTCTGAGCGGGACCGGGCTGCCCTCGGATCGCCTGGGCACGACAGGGGACTTCTACATTCGCACCGTCACCGACCAGCTGTTCGGGCCGAAGACAATCCGGATCGCCGATCCTTGGGGCGCTGTCGGCATCCGCGTCGGGGGCCCGAGGGGTCCAGCGGGCCCGGCCGGTCCGTCGGGTCCGAGGCGTCCAGCGGGCGCCCAAAGCCCGAAGGGCACCTGCGGCACGTCCATTACTGAGCGGCACGGTGCCGCCGACGAACCAGGGGACCACAGGTGACTTCTATCTGTATCTGGACACCTCGACCGAGGTGCTCTACGGGCCCAAGATCGAAGGGAGCTGGTCACCCACGGGCAGGAGCCTGATCAGGAGCGCTGGCCCGTCGATCATGCTGACAACGATCGCGGACAGATCTACGTTCGCTGCACCTGCTGCCGCGTCGAGCACAGCCACCGGCGTCGTTTCGTGCCCGCCGGGCTACGCCGTCACCGGTGGTGGATATACGAGCAATGTGGTAGCGGTGAGTGTGCAGAACGACGGGCCGGTCCTGACGGGAACAACCTGAGAGCCGACAGCGTCCGTCACCGATACGACAGCGACGCAAAAGGTGACCGCGATGGTCTACGCGGACTGTGGGAAGGGAGCAGGACACTTCGAATGATCGTCGGCAGCCGCTGACGATGCCTGGAGCTGTGGGGCCGAGAAGGCTCAGTCGAGGCGCGGGAGCCGTCGTGTTGCGTGGGCGAGGGGGGACTTGAACCCCCACATCCTTTCGGACACAGGAACCTGAATCCTGCGCGTCTGCCTATTCCGCCACTCGCCCGAGTGCGGCAGCCAGCGTAGTCGAGCCTCGACACCCGGCTTTGGGGGCAGGTGGGCGCTCGTGCGACGCGTAGAAAACGTCACCGTGTCCTCGTCGGGCGCGCCGAGCATCCGGGTGACGTGGACCGCTTGCTGGTACCTCCGGCGTCGAGAGCCGTGCTGCCAGCCGCACCGAGCGCCCGATTGGGTGCGTGGAGTCGCCCAGGGTGAGCCCTCGCCCAGGGTGAGCCCTCGTCCAGGGGGTTGCGACCGGGGCGGCCGCCGGCGATGCCCCTCGCCCAGGTAGGAGTCAGAGCGACCGGTAGGATTGCTCGAACCTATGGGACTCCAGCAGTTCGAGGAGCGACTCGAGCGCCTTGTGGAGGGCACGTTGTCGAAGCCGTTGCGCAGCACTCTCCAGCCGATCGAGATCGGGCACCGGCTGACCCGCGAGATGGATCTCCATCGCCGCGTCGGCGTCCGCGGCCTCATCGCGCCGAACTCGTTCACGGTGACCCTGTCGCCTGCCGACGTCGACCGGTTCGCCAACTTCATCGACGCGCTCTCCAGGGAGCTCGCGGACGCCGCTCGCGAGCACGCCAAGATCGAGGACTATTCCTTCGTCGGCCCTGTGGACGTCCAGGTTTACGAGGGCACCCGGCTCCGGCCCGGGCGGTTCGTAGTGACCGCCGAGGTCGTCGAAGGGCCGGAGGAGGTCCCAGCCGCGGAGCTCGTCCTCCCAGATGGGCGCCACTTCCCGCTTGGGGACGGGCCGGTGACCCTGGGCCGGCTGCCGGACTGCGACGTCGTGCTGAGCGACCCGAACGTGAGCCGGCGCCACGCCGAGTTCCGCCGAACCACGGACGGGGTGGTGGTCACCGATCTGGGGTCTACCAACGGCACGCGGGTGAACGGCGTGCGTGTGCGCGAGCAGCAGCTGGCAAGCGGTGACGAGGTCACCGTGGGGTCGACGACGCTCGTGTTCGAGCTTTCGTGACAGTCATGGCCGCGGGGCTCAACGCCGCGGTCGCGACGTCGGGCTACTCCGGCGCCATCCGAATCGTGCAGTGGTGCGTCATCGCGCTCGTCTTCCTTTTCTTCCTGCGGGTGATCCGGGCCGTCTGGGTGGAAGTTCGCCCGGCAGGTCCACGACAGGCACGGTCGAACGCTCGTCCCGCGGCGGAGCAGCGGACCGAGGAGAGCTCAGCGCCGAGGCGAAAGCGACGCGTCCTGCACCTCGATGTCGTCGAGCCGGCCGATCTTGCAGGGCGGCGCTTCGAGATCGACGAGGAGCTGACGATCGGAAGGTCGCCGGAGTGCGGGATCTCCACCTCCTACGACATCTACAGCTCGACGCTGCACGCACGCCTGGTTCCCGAAAACGGGCACGTCTTCGTGGAGGATCTCGGCTCGACGAACGGCACGTTCGTGAACTCCGAGCGCGTCGTGAAGCCGACGAAGTTGGGCAAAGGGGATCTCCTGCAGGTGGGAGCGACCGTCTTCCAGGTGAGACGGTGACCACGCTTCGGTCGGGGTCGGCGACCGACGTCGGAAAGGTCCGCACCACCAACCAAGACGTCGCGCTCGAAGAGCCCGGTCTCTTCGCCGTGGCCGACGGCATGGGTGGCCATGCCGGTGGGGAGGTCGCGGCGCGGCTGGCAGTGGACTCGCTGCGAGCGGCGTTCCGGAACGCTCCGACGATAGAGGGCCTCCGCCGCGCGGTGGCCGAGGCCAATCGCGCGGTGTGGCGCCAGGGGCAGTCGCGGAGCGGCCTGCTCGGAATGGGGACCACGCTGACCGTGACGGCGCTGGTCGAGGATCCGGGCGGCCGCCAGGTCGTCGCGCTCGCCAACGTCGGCGACTCTCGCGCCTACGTGTACTCCAGGGGTCAGGTCATCCAGGTCACCGCCGACCACAGCCTCGCCGAGGAGAAGGTCCGCCAGGGGCAACTGACCGAGGCGGAAGCCGCGGTCCATCCTCACCGACACGTGCTCACGCGCGCGCTCGGGGTGTCCTCGGACGTCGACGTCGACCTCTGGGAGCTGCATCTGCACGACGGCGACCGCATCCTCCTCTGCAGCGACGGGTTGACGAACGAGGTGGACGACGAGCGCATCGGCGAGGTCCTGGGCTCGGTGAAAGACCCGTCCGGCGCGGCGAAGAGGCTCGTGAAGGCCGCCCTCGACCACGGTGGCAGCGACAACGTGACTTGCGTCGTGATCGACGTCGGCGACACCGGGTCGTCCGTCGTTCCCCGGGCCGGAGCACGGGGCGAGGGGGCTCGATCCGCGCCGGTCGCTGCCGGAGCGGAAGAGGGTGCTGCCGGAGCGGAAGAGGGTGCCGGGCGAGACGGCAGAGAGCCGACGACGGGAGCAGACGCCGAATCGCCAGGGGAGGGGAACGCGATCGAAGCGGTAGCCGAGGAGGAGCCCAGCGGCGCGAGCGCCTTCGGGCAGGCTCGCCCGCTGCGCGTGCTGAGCGGCACCGGCACCGGGACCCGTGGCCGCGGGGCCCCGCTGAAGAAGGGGTCCGGCGTCGGGAGGGGGAGCCCCACCACCGTCGCCTTCGCCGTCGCGAACGGCGCCGGCGTCGCCGAGGCAGGCGGGCAGGCCGTCGGGAGCGTCCGCGCATCGGCGCGGCTGGAGGCGGCGGAGCTCCGCAGACTGCAGCCGCGGCGGGAGCGTCGGCGCGGACGGCGCCGGGCGCCGGGCGCTTCGCGGCTGTTCACCCTGCGGCTGTTGGGCTTCGTGGTGCTGCTCCTCGCTGTCGTCGGCGCCGGCTATGTCGCGCTGCGCTGGTACTCGATGGACGAGTGGTATGTCGGCATCGACCACGGCCGTCTCGCGGTGTACCAGGGGCGGCCGGGAGGTTTCTTGTGGTTCAAGCCCCGCCTCGTCGACAAGAGCAAGCTGACGACCCACGAGGTGCTCGCCTACCGGCTTCCCCAGCTCCGCTCCGACCACCAGGAGACATCGCTCGCCGCTGCCAAGAGCTACATGGCGAACCTTCACGCGGAGTACCAAGCGGCCTCGATCCTGCCGACCGGACGCACACCGAAGACCCGGCTGGCCCCGACCGCGCGCACACCGAGCACGGCAACGACGGCCCGTTCCGGCACGACCCCGACGACCTCGACCTCGACGACCTCGACCTCGACGACCTCGACCTCCACCAGTGCCTTCTCGGTGCCGGTGGGCGTGTGGCAGTGAGCTTCTCGGACCGCCAGCATGCTCCCGACCCAGGCCCAGAGGTCCTGTGCGGCGCCGCCGCGGGGGCAGGGAGAGACGAGCGCTGATGAGACGGCGTTTCGACAATGCCCGCGGGCTGGTTCTCGCGTCGTACGGGTCTGTGCCCGCCCGGTCCGTGCCGACCGGTGCGCCGCACGAGAATTACCAGTACAGACGCGTCTATCCAACAGGGCCCCTCTATTCGAACGTAGTGGGGTACCCCGCCCACTTCTACGGCACCGCAGTGGCCGAGCACACCTGCAACACGTTCCTGGGCGTACACGAGGGACCCGCACAGGCCCTAGGTCAGCTCCTCGAGACACCGGGCACAACTACCGACGACCTGACGCTGACCGTGATGCCCCTGCTTCAGCGGCTCGCCGCACATGTGCTCGCGGCAGTGCCAGACACGAACAAGGACGCGGCGATCACGGTCAGCGTCAAAACATCTGCGGTCCTCGCGATGCACTCGAACCCCACCTACGCAAACAACGCGCTCGCCACGCCGACAGCCGCGAAAGACGAGGCTGCGGGCCGGAAGGACCGGGGCAAGCCGGATCACGAAGGCTTCGTGGCGTACCCGTCGATGGCCACGTTCGAGACGTTTGCCCCCGGCTCGACGTTCAAGGTCGCGACTTCGAGCGCGGTGTACAACCTGAAGCCTGCCCTCGGGAATTTTGCGTTCCGCATCGCAGGGTGCACCACGCGGGGAGCGATCCCCGAGACCAGCAAGGTGATCTGCAACGACGCCACAGCGCCGAAAGCAGCAAGCCCTTGCGGCGGCACGATGATCCAGATGCTGCCAGAGTCCTGCCACCCTGGATACGCGGAGCTCGACCTCGCGATCGGCGGCACAGCCCTCTACGAAGAGGCCGAGGTCGGGTTCGACCAGATGCCCCGGATCGATCTCGTGTTTCCTCCCGGCGGCGTCTCGAAGTCCAACTGCCCGACACCGGTGCTCGCTCCGCAGGGCAGGCTCGGTCTGCCCGGCGTCGCGCTCTCGGCGTTCGGTCAGGAGACAGTCACCGCCACCGACCTTCAGAGCACCATGGTCGCCCAGGGGATCGCGAACAAGGGGGTAGTCATGACGCCGCGCGTGATGGCCGAGATCCGCAACGCGGCAAGCGGGCTCGTCAGCGCTACCAGCCGTCGGTCTTCAAGGACGCGGAGTCGGCGAAGGCAGCCGAGAGCGTGAGCAAGCTGATGCAGCTCGTCGCGACGACACCCGCCGGAACCGCCTACGGCGCCGGGTTCCCGCCGCAGTGGGGCATCGCCGTGAAGACCGGGACCGCTCAGGCAGGCGCCGGCAGCACGAATACGACCGACTGGATGATCGGATT
>JAKATJ010000002.1:41260-62773 GCA_021828005.1 Actinomycetes bacterium
AACCGGCACGCGCCCCGTCGTGCCGCCGTTCGGGAGCGCAGATCGATGCGACCTAGGCTCGGAGCCGAATGCAGCCCGTGACCACACAGCGTGTCTTCTCGGGCCGGTACGAGCTGACGCACCTGGTCGCTCGAGGGGGAATGGCTCAGGTATACCGCGCCCGCGACCGGCTGCTCGACAGGCCGGTCGCCCTCAAGGTGCTGTTCCCCGAGCTGTCGGTCGATCGCGCGTTCGTGGAGCGGTTCCGCAGGGAGGCGCAGGCTGCGGCCAACCTCTCGCACCCGAACATCGTCCCGGTCTTTGACTGGGGAGAGGACGGCGGCACCTACTTCATCGTCATGGAGTACATCGACGGGCAGCCCCTGTCCCAGGCTCTCAGGTCCGGGGGACCGATGCCCGCAGACCGTGTCGCGCAGATGGGTGCTCGGGTCGCCGACGCGCTCGCCTACGCACACCGCCACGGTGTCGTGCACCGTGACGTGAAGCCGGGGAACGTGCTCCTCACGAGCGACGGTCAGGTGAAGGTCACGGACTTCGGCATCGCACGTGCCGTCAACACGGAAGAGAGCCTCACCCAGACCGGCGCCGTCATGGGCACCGCCACGTACTTCTCGCCCGAGCAGGCCGAGGGTGTGGGCGTCGACGCCCGGAGCGACATCTACTCGCTCGGCGTCCTGCTCTACGAGATGGTCGCGGGCCGGCCTCCGTTCGTCGGGGATTCGCCGGTGGCGGTGGCCTCCAAGCACGTGCGTGAGCAGCCGCCCGCCCTGAGCGACCTGAACCCGGCCGTTCCCCCCGCGCTGGAGGCGGTGATCGCCAAGGCGATGGCGAAGTCCCCGAGCCACCGCTACCAGTCGGCCGCAGAGCTCCGCACGGACCTCGAGCGGTTCACCGACGGCCGACCGGTCTCTGCGGCAGACCCGGCGACCACGGCGATGCTCGCCGCGGCTTCCGAGCACCCGGGGGACACCGCCCCGAGAGGCGTGCCCGCCGCGCTTCCGGCGACCCAGACGGTCCCCGTCGCCGCTGGGCGGCGGGCAGCGGAGCCGAAGCCCCGGTCGCACGCGTGGCGCTGGGCTCTGGTCCTTCTCGCGGCGCTCGTCGTGCTCGGGCTGGTGGCCTACTTCGTGCTGCGGGGCCTGGGCTACATCGGGACAGCGAAGTTCACCATGCCGACACTGCGCGGCAAGTCCGTGGCCTCGGCGAGGAGCACGCTCCGGTCGGACGGTCTCGTGGTCTCGCAGGTCAAGTACCGGACCTCGACAACGTTCTCCCGGAACGAGGTCGTCTCGACGGACCCGGAGTCGGGGGCGAAGGTGCACAAGGGCGAGCACGTCGCCCTTGTCGCGAGCAAAGGCGGAGTGCCGACGGTGGCGGTACCCACAGTCGTGGGGGAGCAGTACTCGCACGCGTCCACAAAGCTCGCGCATCTCGGCTTGGTGCCGAGCGAGCACTCGCAGGCGAGCACAAAGCCCACCGGTACGGTGCTGGGTCAGACACCTCCAGCCGGGCAAGACGTGAGGAGGGGGCACAGCATCTCGCTGACCGTCTCCACACGCAACTCGGTGATCGTGCCGAACGTCGTCGGCGAGACGAGTGCGAACGCCGGCAACACCCTGGGCGTGACAGGGCTCGCGGCGGGCGCGGTGAGCTCGGGGTGCTCGAGCCAGTACGGCACAGGCATCGTCATGGCCCAGACACCGAAGGCGGGTACACGCGTGGCGCCGGGGACAAAGGTCAAGCTCACCGTCTCGAGCGGTCCGTGCACGGTCGTGGTCCCGAACGTGCTCGGCGACACCGAGACACAGGCAGTGACGACGCTCGCGGGTAAGGGGTTGAAGGCCGCCCCGGCCACAACCGCCACATGCTCCCCCACGACAGTCGACAAGGTGTCCGCCCAGACACCTCCGGGCGGGACGACAGTGACAAGCGGGTCGACCGTCGGCATCACGGTCTGCAAGAGGCCCGTGACTATACCGACGGCGACATCCACAAGGACAAAGACACCGACATCCACAAAGACAAACACGAAAGCGGCGACAACAACAGCGACGACACCGACGACCACCACGACGACCACACCGATCCTGCCCGGCAGCACACCGCCGGGCCGCACAAGGTCCCGGGCTGAACGGAGGGCGGCGGCGCCGACGCTCCAAGGAGTGGCGCTCGGAAAGCGTCTGGGGAGCTGAGCAGCTGCGGCGCGCTACGAGCTCACTCGCGCGCCTGCCACCCTCGCGAGCAGGTTAGCGAGGATCGCCGGCCCGACATCGGTGAGGATCGACTCGGGGTGGAACTGCACGCCCTCGATCGGCAGTGTGCGGTGCCGCACGCCCATCACCACGCCGTCGCTCGCCGTGGCAGTGACTTCGAGCACGTCGGGGATGGTCGCGGGTGTGAGGACGAGAGAGTGGTACCGGGTCGCGACGAACGGGCTCGGGACGCCTTCGAAGATGCCCGTCCTGTTGTGGTGGACCTCCGACGTCTTGCCGTGCATCAGCGCGGGAGCGTGCACCACCGTGGCACCGAAGGCCTGGCCGATCGCCTGATGGCCGAGACACACGCCGAAGATCGGGATCTCGCCGGCGAGCTCGTGCACGACGTCGAGGCTCACGCCGGCGTCCTCCGGCCGGCCGGGCCCTGGCGAGAGGAGGACGGCATCGGGCGAGGCCGCGCGGATCGCCGGCACGTCCACCCGGTCGTTGCGGTAGACGGCGAGGTCCGCACCGAGCTCGCCCAGCTCCTGGACGAGGTTGTAGACGAACGAGTCGTAGTTGTCGACGACGAGGACCCGTATGGTCACCCTCGCGATCGTAGAGCCCGCGCCTCTCGCGTTCGAGCAGCCCGGCGGGCGAACTACCATCGTACCGTGTTGCGCCCTGCAAGCTGGACCAGACCAGCGGGTGGAGGTCCCGTTCGGGTGATCGCTGGGGCTCCTGGTAGCAGGCTCCGGCCCACAGTCGAGCGGCTGTTGTCCGCCTGGGGCGTCCAGAGCCTCTTTCGAGGGGTCACTTCGTCGTCGTGTGCTCACCAGATCCGCAGGTACAGATCGAAAGGGGGATGCGGAAACGGGCTCGTACTACGGGCACCGCGCCGCTAACGGCCAATGGCACCGAAGGCACAGAGCGGTCCGGGCAGGGCGCAGCGGAAGGGCGCCTCCGCTGGGGGACGGACGACGGTATCGACGAAGTCAGGCGTCGGGCGCTACACGGCGCCGGAGTTGAGCGGGAAGTACACGCCCCCGGTCCCCAAGACCGTCCGGAAGAGCCCACGCTGGTTCGGCGGGGCCGTGCTCGGCCTGCTCGTCCTTGGCGTCCTTCTGATCCTCCTGAACTATCTGACCGTGCTGCCCGGCTCCGTGTCCGCGTGGTACCTCGTAGCGGGGCTGGTCGTCATCTTCCTCGGTTTCGTCATGGCGACCCGCTACCGCTGACGGTCCTGCCGTGTCCGCGTACGCGCAATGGGAGCGGCGGGCGCTCTGCGACCTCATGCTCGAGGTGGGGCCTGACGCGCCGACGCTGTGCGAGGGGTGGAGCGTCCGGGACCTCGTGGGCCACCTCGTCCTGCGGGAGCGCCGCCCGGACGCTGCCATCGGGATCCTCGTCAAGCCGCTGCGGCCCTATACCGACCGCGTGCAGCACCAGCTCTCCAACCGGTCGTGGCCGACGGTCGTCGAGGACGTACGGTCGGGCCCGCCGGCGCTGCTCCGCGCCGTCGACGAGCAGGTGAACGTCGTCGAGATGTTCGTCCACCACGAGGACGTCCGGCGCGCGCAGCCGGATGCTCTGCCGCGCACGCTGGATCCCGGCGAGGAGCGGACCCTGTGGGCTCGGCTCGTGCCGCTGGCTCGCCTCATTCGGCGCAGGCTGCCGGTCGGCGTGACGCTGGAGGCTCCGGGTTTCGGGCGAGTGAAGGCCCGACGGGGCGAGCCGCACGTGACCGTCACCGGGCCGCCTGGCGAGCTCGTGCTCTTCGTGACCGGCCGCCGGGGTGCCGCTCGTGTCGACGTCTCAGGCCCGGCGGACGCGGTGTCCCGGCTCGAGGCGGCGCGCCTGGGCTTCTGAGCGGTCAACCGAGTGGCGGCCCGTCGCCGACGGTGCCAGCGCGCATCTCCGGGAAGACCGACCGAATCCGTCCGGTCACCCAGTGCTCCACCACGAAGGCGAGGACCGGGACGAAGCCGGCACCGATCATCGCCGCCATCTGAAGGAGCGTGAATCGCGCCCGGCGCGCCAGGTCGACGGCAGCCAGCAGGTACACCATGTAGAAGATTCCGTGCACCGGCCCCACCACCGAGTCAACCTCGGGGATGCCCGCAGCGAATTGGAGCGGGACGCCGACGAAGCAGAGCGTCGCGAGCCCGACGCCCACGGCGTAGGCGAGCACCCGGTACCGGGTGAGCGCCGCGCCGAGGCCCTTGGACGGGTCCTCGACGTCGCCCGGACGCGCGTAACCGGGCGCGATCCGGCTGACGGTCCTGCGGAGGTCCTGTCCGTGCCCTCGGCGCGAGGACGGTCCGTCGTCGGCTGACACCGGCGGTCGAGCCTAGCGACGCTCCCGTCCGACCGGGCGTCGTCAAAAGTGGCGTCCGGGGACTCTCAGCCCAGCCGCTCGATGACCGTGGCGTTGGCGAGCCCGCCCCCCTCGCACATGGTGAGCAGGCCAAAGCGGCCGCCCGAGCGGTCGAGCTCGTGCACGAGGGTGGCCATGAGCTTGGCGCCCGATGCACCGAGGGGGTGGCCGAGGGCGATGGCGCCACCGTTGACGTTGACCCTCGCCATGTCGGGGTGGATCTCGCGTTGCCACGCGAGCACGACCGACGCGAACGCCTCGTTGATCTCGAAGAGGTCGATGTCGCCCAGCGAGAGCTTTGCCCGTTCGAGCACGGCGCGGGTGGCCGGGATCGGCCCGGTGAGCATGGTCACCGGATCGACGCCGGCGAGCGCGAACGCGACGAAGCGAGCTTTCGGGGTCAGGCCGAGTGCATTGGCGCGCTCCTCGCTCGTGATGAGGACGGCGGACGCCCCATCGGTGATCTGCGAGGAGTTTCCCGCGGTGATCTTGCCGTCGGGCTTGAAGGCAGGCTTCAGCTGACCGAGCGCCTCGAGCGAGGTGTCCGGCCGGACGCCCTCGTCGGTGGTGGCGACCACGCCGGTGTCGGCGCCCTCGTTGTCGCGCACGGCCACGGGCACGATCTCCTGCACGAAGCGGCCGTCCGCGGTCGCCTTCGTCGCGCGCCGGTGGCTGCCGAGCGAGTACGTGTCGAGCTCCTCACGGCTGATCTGCCACTGGTCGGCGATCATCTCGGCGGAGATGCCCTGGTTCACGAGACCGCCCCGGTCCGCATAACGGGCGACCACCCGCGGGCCGAACGGCATTCCGAGCTCGCGCACGACCGAGGAGCCCATCGGCGTGCGCGTCATGCACTCGACGCCCCCCGCGACGACGACGTCGTACGCACCGGCGATCACGCCTTGCGCGGCGAAGTGGATCGCTTGCTGGGACGAGCCGCACTGGCGGTCGACCGTGGTGCCCGGCACGGACTCGGGCCAGCCTGCGGCGAGGACCGCGTTCCGCGCGACGTTGAGCGACTGCTCCGACACCTGCATGACACAACCCATGATGACGTCGTCGACGCATGCGGGGTCCAGGTCGTTGCGTGCCTGGAGCCCCTTCAGTGCCTCGGACGCGAGATCGGCGGCGTGCCAGTTCTTGAAGGCGCCGTTGCGCTTGCCGCCCGGCGTCCGGACGGCGTCCACGATGACAGCGGTCGTCATGGCGGGCCACCTCCTTGACCGACGTCGGACCCCGCACAGCGGGTGCCTGCTGTGTGAGGTTCATCGTAGCGGCGCCGTCCTGTCATCCTCCTGTCCACGAGCTGCCGGGGGCCTCGCGGCACCGATGGCGCGGCGGGATGCCTCTCGTGGCGGTCGAAAACGGCGTGCTACGGGACGCCTAATTAGCGCCGACGTGCTCGGCGGGGATCGACCCGAGGCGGCCGGCGTGGAAGTCCTCGAACGCCTGAGCGAGCTCATCTCGCGTGTTCATCACGAACGGGCCGTAGGCTGCGACGGGCTCGCGGATCGGCTCACCTCCGAGCACGAGGAGCTCGAGCGAGTTGGTGGACGAGTCCTGCGTGGTGTCCGCCGCGACGACGAACGCGTCGCCGGCGCCGAAGACCACGAGCTGGCCCGAGCGGACGGGCCGGAGGTCCTGACCTGCGGTGCCGTGTCCCGCGAGCACGTAGACGAGCGCGCTGAGCCGCCGGGGCCACGGGAGCTCGAGGCGAGCCCCAGGGCTCAGCGTCGCATGGACGAGGGTGACGGGCGTGTAGGTGACGCCGGGCCCCTTGTGCCCGCCCACGTCACCGGCGATGACCCGGAGCAGTGCGCCCCCGTCCGGGGAGGAGAGCAGCGTCGCTGCGTGCGGCTCGATCCCCTGGTAGCGCGGCGACACCCACTTGTCCCGCTTCGGGAGGTTGACCCACAGCTGGATCCCGTGGAAGAGCCCGCCCGACGCCACCAGCTCCTCGGGCGGCCGCTCGATGTGGAGGATGCCTGCGCCCGCGGTCATCCATTGCGTCGCCCCGTTGGTGATGAGGCCGCCGCCGCCGATCGAGTCATGGTGCTCGAACGTCCCGTCGATCATGTACGTGACGGTCTCGAAGCCGCGGTGAGGATGCCAGGGGGTGCCTTTGGGCTCGCCCGGTGCGTACTCGACCTCCCCCATCTGGTCCATGTGGACGAAGGGGTCGAGATCCGCGAGAGACACGCCCGCGAACGCCCGGCGAACCGGGAACCCCTCTCCTTCGAGCGCGTGGGGGGCCGTCGAGATCTGGCGCACCGGGCGGAGGTCGGTCCGGGCAGGGTCGGGCGCTCCGACGCGTGGAAGAGCAAGCACGTCGTCAACGGTGACTGCGGGCACGGCCAACCTCCTCGTTCTCTCGCCCCGGGTCTCGCGTGCCCGGGTCGTCAACGAGCGGGTCAACCACGTCCGGCACCGCTTTGTTCCGGGGCTTCGATCCGAGGAGGTTCCTTCGCAGGGGCATCTGCCCGCCGTCTGTTGCGTGGTGGCGAGCCGGCCGCCACCGGGGCCGGTGCAGACCGCTCTCCGGTGCGCGGCGTCCTCGGGTTGGCGCTCTATCGTGACGTTCCGAGCTGACGAGAGAGGGATGGCATGGCGACGTCAGGGGGTGCCTGGCGGACCGGGCGGCGTTCGAAGGTGCGGCGCCTCCCCGAACGGGGCCTCTACGACCGCGCGACGATCGAGGCGGTCCTCGACGAGGGGCTCGTCTGCCATGTGGGGTTCTGCGGCGACGAGGGACCCGTCGTCGTCCCCATGGCCTACGCGCGGGTCGGCGACGCGGTGTACGTCCACGGCTCGCCGGCGAATCGCACGTTGCGCGCGACGGGGACGGGTATGCCGGTCTGCCTCGTGGTGACGCTGGTGGACGGGCTCGTCTTCGCACGTTCGGGCTTCCACCACTCGATCAACTACCGCTCCGTCGTGATCTACGGAACGGCGGAGGAGGTGGCAGACCCTTCCGAGAAGCGCGCGGCCCTCGATGCCGTGGTCGAGCAGATCGCCCCTGGCCGTGCCGCGGAGGCTCGTGGCGCAACGGGAGAGGAGCTGCGCGCGACCCGGGTGGTGCGGATCTCGATCGACGAGGCCTCGGCGAAGATCCGGACCGGTGGCCCGAAGGACGACCCCGAGGACATCGAGGCCGGTGGGATCTGGGCCGGCCACCTGCCGCTCGTGGTCACGCCTGGAGTGCCGGTGCCGGACGTCGACTGCGACGAGCGCCTGGGTGTCCCCGACTACGTGGCGCACTACCGTCGCCCCTCCGGACCGTCGCCCGCCACCCGGTAGGGCCCCGGACCGTCACCGTCACGACCGCTTCCTAGGCTCGTGTCCGTGGGAGGGCGCAGGTCAGCGGTGGCGCGCGCGACGGCGGTGACGGTGCTCGCGCCGTTCGTCGCGGAGGGTGTCGTCGCTTCTTCGGCCAGCGTCGCAGCGTTCGACCTGCACGCGGCTGTCTTCGTCGGGCCCTGGGCGTGGCTCCGGTCCGCTGAACCGCGCCAGGCGTTCCATCGTCACTGAGGCGTGACCGCTTCTTCGCCAGGGACCCCCGGCGCAGAATCGCGTCCCAGCTGGAGGGTGCGTGTAACGTACGCGGGTCGGCACGCCTCCGGCGAGAGCGCGGGAGGAGCGGATGAGCGGGCTGTCGTCTTGGCGCCGCAGTCGGAACCGTGCCCCGTCGCTCTCCGTGGTCACGCACGTCGGGCGGGGGGCGAGGCGGTGCCGCCTGCGCGGCGAAGGGCGCGAGGGCAGGTGACGGTGACGACCGGGGGGCCGGATGTCGCGGTCGTGGTCCGCGCGCTGTCCGAAGCCAACGTCCAGTTCGTTGTCGTGGGGGAGCCTGCCGAGGGTCGCCCGTTACGGCTGGTGGTGTCCCGCCACCCCACGAACCTCGACGCGCTCAGCCGTGCGCTCGACGGGCTCGAGTCTACGTTGCGGAGCCCCGGCGTGGCCGCGCGAGGCGAGGCCCCAGCCGGGGAGGGGGCGTACGCCGACGCGCCCTTGCGTGTCGGCGACCCGCTGGGGACGATCTCCGTCGTGACTGCGGGCGGTGACGTGGACCTGCTGTTCGGAGGTGCCCGCCGGTCCTTCTACGCCGAGGTGGTTCTGCACGCGCAAGAGCGCGAGGTCGGCGGCATGCTCGTGCAGTGGACCGGGGAGCTTCCAGTCTTCGGGCCGGTGCCGCGGACGACAGGCAGAATGCTGGGCAGGCGGCTTCTCTCGCTCGCCGAAGGGCTCGTCCACCTCGTGGAGCGGCACGGCGGGGAGGACTCGGGGGAGGGGGACCTCGGGACCGACGGCTGACGGCCTGCTGGCCGGAACGGACCGACCCCGTCGGCGACTCAGCGGCGGGCGGTGCGCTTTGCCGCGACGGTGCGCTTTGCCGCGACGGTCCGCTTTGCCGCGACGGTCCGCTTTGCCGCGACGGTCCGCTTGGCCGCGACGGTGCGCTTTGCCGCGACGGTCCGCTTGGCCGCGACGGTGCGCTTGGCCGCCTTCGTCGTGGCCGCCCGCTTGGCCGTGACGGTGCGCTTTGCCGCGACGGTGCGCTTGGCCGCCTTCGTCGTGGCCGCCCGCTTGGCGGGCGCCTTCTTGGCCGCTGCCTTCTTCCCGGTGGCCTTCTTGGTCCCGGTCGGGGCCTTGGCCGCGGAGGTCGCTGCGCGACGACCGGCCGCCTGCTTGGCAAGGAGCTCGGGGGAGGTGGGGTAGACGCCCGACGCCAGACGGGGTGCCTGGCTCGGCGACATGACCGTGTCCTTGAACGCCTTCATCGGGCTCACCCGGACACGCTTGGAAGCCTTGATCCGAATGGCCTCCCCGGTACGGGGATTCCGGCCCATGCGGGCGGCCCGCTCGACCTTCGCGAACTTGGCGAAGCCCTGGATCGTCACCGCCTCACCTTTGGAGACGACTGCAGTGATGACGTCGGTCACCCCGGAAAGCACCGACTCGACATGCTTCGCGTCTTCTGCCGTGTGTGCGGCGACGGCCCGAATGAGCTCACGACGGTTCATGGGATCCGTCCTTTCGTTGTTCCAAGAGCCAGTTCATGTTGATTGCCGACACGATACAGGTACACGCCTAACCGTCAAGGTATTTCAACAAGAAGCCGGACCCTCTGGCGCGCGGGATGCTTTCGGAAAGACGCGGAGCGAACCGTCGCCGACTGCTCGCTCCCCTTGTCAGCCTGGCCCGCCCAGGTCGGCGGACGGCTGGACGTCCGCCGTTTCGAGAGCCGGTGCTTCGGAGAGGATCTCGATCCCGGGTACAAAGACGCGCAAGGCGGCGACCACCCCGTTCGACGTGTCCACGCAGTATTCGCTTGGGAGGCGGAACCCCTTCGCGCCGGGTCCTCCGAGATAGAGGTGCACCGGCACGTCGCCGCGGTGCGCCTCGAGCACCTCCTTCATCGAGTCGAGGACCGAGGCGCTCATCGAGCCCATGGGGAGGCGCACGTGGAGCGGCTCGGTGGAGGATGCGGAACCTCCGACGAAGGCGGAGACCTCCGACGCGATGAGCTTCGGCTGCTCGTCGCGTCGGTCGACTCGTGCGCGTACGGTCACCACGGAGTCGTCGGCGATCACCCCCGCGTACTGAGCCATGGTTCTGGGGAAGACGGTGACCTCGATCGAGGACTCGAGATCCTCCAGCGTGAAGACCGCCATCTGCTCCCCTCGCTTCGTCCACTTCGTCTGGAGGCCGGTGATGACGCCCGCGAAGGTGCGTATGGCGCCGTCGGGGAGGTCTGTCACCTCCGCCAGCGACCCGTCGGCCCGGCGGCGGAGCGCCGCTTCGACGCCGAAGAGCGGATGGTCGGAGACGTAGAGCCCGAGCATCTCCTTCTCGTGCGCGAGCCGCTCCTTCTTGTCGAATTCGACGTCAGGGACGGCGACCGTCTGATCGAACGCCGGCCCACGACCGTCGACGTCGGCGAAGAGCGAGAGCACGCCCTGCTCCCGCTCGCGCCGCCTCGCGACGATCTGGCCGACGATCAGCTCATGGACGTGCAGGAGACCCTTGCGCGTGTGCCCGAGCGAGTCGAAGGCGCCCGCACGGATGAGCGCGTCGAGCGGCTGCTTGTTCAGGCAAATCATCGGCACGCGCTCGCAGAAGTCGACGAAGTCCGCGAAGGGGCCGGCTGCGTCGCGCTCGGCGACGATGGCCTCGGCCACGGACCTGCCGACGTTGCGGACCGCCGCGAGCCCGAAGAGGATCGCCCCGTTGCCCGGCCCGTCCCCCACCACGGGCGTGAAGTCGGCTGCGGACCGGTTCACGTCGGGCACCGAGACCGAGATGCCGCGCGCCCGGCACTCGGCGAGGTAGATCCCCGCACGGTCGAGGTTCTCCCGCACGCTCGTGAGCAGCGCGGCGAGGTACTCCGTCGGGTAGTTGGCCTTCAGGTAGGCGGTCTGGTAGGTGATGAGCCCGTAGCCGAAGGCATGCGCCTTGGGGAACGCGTAGTCGGCGAAGGGCTCGATGATGTCGAACCACTTCTCGCCCAGCTCACGGGTGTAGCCGTTCCGCTCGACGCTCGACACGAACTTCTCGCGCTCGGTTTTCATCACCTCGCGGATCTTCTTCCCGCATGCCTTCCTGAGGCTGTCAGCCTCGGCGAGCGAGTACCCCGCGAACTGCTGGGCGACTCGCATCAGCTTCTCCTGGTAGATCATGAGACCGAAGGTGTCGGACAGGACTGGCTCGGCGTCGGGATGCAGGTAGTCGACCTTCTTGCGTCCGTTCTTGCGGTCGGCGTACTCGAAGTGCATGTTCGCCGCCATCGGGCCGGGCCGGTAGAGGGCGATGAGCGCGGCGACGTCCTCGAAGCAGGTGGGTGCGAGCGAACGCATGAGGGAGCGCATCGGGCCGCCCTCCAGCTGGAAGACCCCGACCGAGTCGCCGCGCTGCAGCAACTCGTAGGTGGGCTCGTCGTCGAGGGGGACGTGGTCGATATCGAGCCGGATGCCGCGGGCCTTCTCGACGAGCTGGACAGCGTCGGAGATGACGTCGAGGTTTCTCAGCCCGAGGAAGTCCATCTTGAGGAGGCCCAGCTCCTCCACCCCGTGCATCTCGTACTGGGTGACGACCGGGGCGTCCTTCGGGTCCCCGCCCGGATCCGGCTTGCGCTGGACGGGGAGGTACTCGGTGAGCGGGTCCTTCGTGATCACGACCGCCGCCGCGTGGATGCCGTCCTGGCGGCGAAGGCCTTCCAGGCCCTTGGCGACGGTGACGATCCGGGCGACGTCGGGATCCTCGGCGGCCATCGTGCGAAGCTCCGAAGCAATTTTCCATCCGTCCTCGTGGCCCGCGGGTGGCTCGTCTGCGATGCAGGCCCACAGCGGGGTGTCGCGCCCCATCACGATGGGCGGCATCGCCTTCGCGACGCGGTCGCCGAGCGCGTAGGGGTAACCGAGCACGCGCGCCGCGTCGCGAACCGACGCGCGCGCCTTGATCGTGCCGAACGTGATGATCTGGGCGACGTGGTCGCGCCCGTACCGTTCGGCGGCGTAGCGGATCATCTCGTCGCGGAAGCGCGAGTCGAAGTCCATGTCGATGTCGGGCATGGAAAGGCGCGAGGGGTTCAGGAACCGCTCGAAGAGGAGGTCGTAGCGGATGGGGTCGAGCTCGGTGATCCGCAAGCAGTACGCCACCGCGCAGCCGGCGGCTGAGCCGCGCCCGGGACCGACTCGGATGCCGTGCTCCTTGGCGTGGCGGATGAGGTCCCAGACGATGAGGAAGTAGGCGGAGAAGCCCATGTCCTCGATGACCTTCAGTTCGTAGGCGATCCGCTCCACCACCACGTCGGGCAGGGGATCGCCCCAACGCGCCCTCGCGCCTTCGAAGGTGACGTGCTTCAGGTACTCGACGGCCGAGGGGTACTCAGGGGGCACGGGGAAGTCGGGCAGCTTGGGCGTGCCGAGCTCGAGCCGGACGTCGGCCCTGCGGGCGATGAGCAGCGTGTTGTCGCACGCCTCGGGCAGCTCGGCAAAGAGGTGCCGCATCTCCGCTGCGCTCTTCAGGTAATGGCCCGAGCCCTTGAACTGGAACCGGCCTGGCTGGTCGATCGTGGCCTTGGTCTGCACGCAGAGAAGGGCATCGTGGGCCTGTGCGTCCTGCGGCCGCGTGTAGTGGCTGTCGTTGGTTGCCAGCAGGGGTGCGTGCAGGCGGCGGGCGATCTCGATGAGCTGCGGCATCACCATGTGCTGCTCGTCGATCCCATGGTCCTGCAGCTCGACGAAGAGGTTGTCCTTCCCGAAGATCTCCTGGAGGCGCGCTGCCTTCGCGAGCGCGTCGTCGAAGTTGCCCACGAGCAGGCTCTGCGCGACGTGGCCGCCGAGGCACCCGGTCGTAGCGATCAGACCTTTGGAATGGTCGGAGAGCAGCTCCCAGTCGACCTTCGGCTTGCGGTAATAGCCCTCGAGGAACGCGCGGCTCGAAAGCTTGATCAGGTTCGCATACCCGGCGTTGGACTCTGCGAGGAGCGTCAGGTGGTACCAGGCCTTCCTGCCGCCCTCGACGTCGCCGCCGGTGTCGTCGACGGTGGTTCCCCGCACGTTGATGCGTTCGTCTCGCCGTTCGTAGGCCATGTAGGCCTCGGTGCCGAGGAGGGGGATGATCCCCGCCTTCGTGCACGCCGCGTAGAACGGGAGGATCCCGTACATGTTGCCGTGGTCGGTGATGCTGACCGCCGGTTGGCCGTCCGATGCCGCGGCTGCGACGAGGTCGTCGATGCGGCTCGCGCCGTCGAGGATCGAGAACTCGGTGTGGACGTGGCAGTGCGCGAACGACCGTCCGGGGTCTGCCCTGCCTGCGGTGTCGCTCACCCGGCGCCGTCCTCTCCCTGCTCTGCGGGCAGGCGTCGCTCCGGTGGGCGCGCATGCCCGCGAAGGTCCATCCTTTCAGCCAGCCGAACGGCATGCGAGGCAAACACAAGCGCCTGACCAGGGACTTCGGGAGCCCGCACCACGGTGCCGCGAGGCCGCCGGCGGACGCGGACCGCCGGGACCCCTGCCTGCAGGACTTGCGTCGCCGGCTGTCGCGTCACGGTTCCTTCGTAGCACGGGGGTGCCGTGAGGGTGCCCGCTCTCGCGATGTGGGACCCCGCGCGCCGGGCTCGTACTTTTCCCGCGAGCGCTCGTGGGCCGTCTCTTTGTGAGCCCGCAGCCGGCGCGCCCGAGCGTCGCCGGCAGCAGCGCCACGTCGCGACGTCGCCGAGGCTTGTGCTCCACGTGGAACGTCGAGGCACCGCCGCCGCGGACGTGGGTCAGGTTGCACGTGGTACTGCGTGACACGCGGTCCGTGCACGGGCCGTGCACGGGTCGAGCACGGCCTTCGGGCCGTCCACCCGGGCGGGCTCTGGGCGCAGCGCCTCCCCTGCGGCACAGGGGGTACGCTGCGCGCGCACGCACAGATCCGGAGAGGGGTGGAGAGGCCATGGATCGGCCAGCGCGGAGGGCCGGGTTGACGGCGGCCGCTCTCGGGTTGCTGCTGAGCGTGCTGTGGCTGTGGCCCGCGCCGGACGCAACGGCATCGCCAGTCGGTCGAGTCGCCACGGAAGCGCTGTCCTCGGTGAGGACCGCAGGCACTCAGGACCTTCCTGCGAGAGTGCGGGCGATCCTGCGTCATCGCCGGCCAGACGCATTGGCGCCCGAGCCGCGCGCCTCCCGGCCGCCCACGCACATGCGAAGCGGTGCCACGGGCCCGTTCCGCGTCGCTGCGAACTGGTCCGGGGAGGTGGAGCTGGGGTCGAACGTCACCTCGGTGAGCGCATCCTGGAAGGTCCCTTCCGTCGTCCCGTCCGCCTCGCTCCAGTTCGCCGCGACATGGATCGGCATCGGCGGGTTCACGGGGACAACCTTGATCCAGACCGGCACGATCGAGGTCACCGCGACAGGAAGAGTCGGGTACGCGGCGTGGGTGGAGGTCCTTCCCCAGGCTGCGTGGACACTGACATCGCTGTCGACCCCCGGTGGGACACCGGCGCTGGTCGTCGCGCCCGGCGACGTCGTGCACGCGTCTGTGACCTTCACCACGACTGACGAGTGGCAGGTCACGATCGCCGACATGACGGCGAAGTGGACCTACAGCCACTCCTACCGGTACTCGGTCACGGCCACGTCGGCGGACTGGGTCACCGAGCGGCCGACCGTCTACACATCGACGGCTCACAAGACAGTGCTCTCGGACCTCGCCCAATACGGCTCCACGCGGTTCAGCAATCTCGAGTCGGCGCTGGACGGCGGCGTGGCCGGGGCGCCCCCGAGCCTCACCTCGGTCCGCATGGAGAACGGTGGCGTCGTGATCTCCGCGCCGGGACCGGTCTCTCCGGCTGATTCGCCCACAGGCGAGACCTTCACCAACTCGTATCTCGCCGTGCCGTCCCGCGTCTACGCAGGGACGGTCGACGGCACGGCCGCCGCCGAGTTCGAGCACCAGTTCACATTCCGAAGCGGCGCGTGCCCATCGTCTCCGACATCGGGCAGAGCGGTCGTCCTGGCGACGGACCGGACATACGTGGACGCGCTCGCGAGCGCGTACCTCGCGAGCTACCTCAAGACGGGCACGCTGCTTTCCCCCCCGACGTCGCTCTCTGCGTCGACGCTGGCGGCGATACGTGAGGAGGGCATCACGCACGTGTACCTCGTGGGCGGGCCGCTGGCGGTGAGCACAGCCGTCGCCTCGGAGCTCGAGGGCACGCCTGCCTACGCCTGCGGCGGGGTGTCCGTGCTGGGCGGCACAGCGAAGGTGCAGGTGACGCGCATCGCAGGGACCACCGAGTACGGCACGGCGCTCGACATCGCCGAGACGTCGGGCGCGACCCCAGGTCGCGTCGACCTCGCGGGTGCCTACGCCGGGATCAACTCGTCGGGCGGCAACGGGGCGTACAACGCCACGGCGGGCACCGCCTCCGCCTCCGCCCCCCCGGGCGCGCTCAGCACGGCCGTCCTCGCGACCGGAGCGAGCTTCCAGGACGCCGAGGCCGCGTCCGCACTGGCCTACGCCGAGCACTTCCCGGTTCTCCTCACCGCACCTTCTGCGCTGTCCGCCCAAGCGCTGTCCGCCATCGAGACGCTCCACATCCAGCAGGTCATCGTGATGGGGGGCCAGTTCGCCGTGTCCAACGCCGTCGTGCAGACCCTCGAGGCCCACGGCGTGTCGGCGCTCCGGATCGCGGGTGCCGACTACACGGAGACTGCGATCGAGCTTGCCAAGTGCGAGCTGGCTGCGTCGACCTCGCACGTGGGGCTGGGGTGGGCAGGCACCGGGATGCTCACCGTCGCCAGAGGCGACTTCTACAGCGACGGGCTGGCGGGCGCCCTCGTCGCGGCGGATGGACCCAGCGGCGCCGCGCCCGAGCCGCTGCTCCTCACCGCGAGCTCGACCAGCATGGGGAGCTACCTTCCGGCGTTCCTCGCGGCTGCCGGCACGTCGGGCCTCGGCGGGGAGAGGGTTACCACCTTCACGATCCTGGGCGGACCTTTGGCGGTGAGCCAGACAGTGGTCAACACAATGGTGGTGGCGCTGCTCGGGCAGTAGCTGCGGACGCGCCCGACCCGGTGCCTCGTCCCCGGGTGCAGCCCGACCGTCGGATCGGCAGGGCGCTCGCTATGGGCGGCGCGGTCCGCGCGTGAGCGGCGACCGCCGGTCAGCTCGGCTCGGTGACCGCCGCTTCGAGGAGCCTCGTCATGACCCGGCGCGACGCCGAGAGGGAAAGCTGGTTCCTCCGCTGGAGGTAGTCCCACACCTGCCAGGACACCGCGGTGTCGATGGCTCCGAGCCGCTCGGCGGCCCGAGGCCCTGCAGCGTCGAGTTCCGGGCGGAACGTGTGCTCCAGGCGGTCGCGCAAGAGCCCGTGGGTCTGGGTGACGCGGTCGGCGACTGCCTGGAGGCGCGTGGAGAGCGCCGACGAGTTGGACGCGAGGTGGCCGGTGGACTCGTACAACGCCGATCGGTGGTGGACGGTGCGATCGATCCGCACCCGCAGCGGAAGGTGCGGGGGGACTTCGGCGACTTCCACGCGGAATCGATCGATCTGCAGCGAGAAGACCAACCCGAGGAGGGACTCGAGGTCTCTGAAGTGGTGGAACAGCAACCGGTGCGACACGTTCGCGCGTACGGCGATCTCCTTCGCCGTGGGCGGGTGCTCGTTCTCCTCGAGGAGCGAGAGCGCTGCTTCGACCATCCGGCGGCGCGTCTGCTCGCCGCGGACCTTGGGTGGTCTCGACGCCCTCCCGACGTGAGCTCCCTCGCCGGCTTCCAGCGCTCTCACCATCTCCCTGCGGCCGGGGATTCCACCGGCCGTCCTCCCTCCCTTCGTCGCCTCAGGATAACCACAACTTCATCGGCCGTTGCATGGCCCAGTTCGTTCCCCGCGCAGCGTGACTGCGGGATCCGGCGCGCCGGCTGGGTGCGAGCAGGGCCGCTGCACGCCGGGCGTCGGAAGCGGGACCACCGTGGCCGGCGCCCTGGCGAGGCTGGCCAGCGGCACGCCACACCACGTGGCACGATGCTCTGGGCGCGGGTGGCCCTTGCGTGCTCAGTGCAAAGGACTCTCAGCGCGGAGCGGATCGAAGGACTGGAGGGGCGATGCTGGTCAGCACCATGAACGACATACCCGGCTACGACATCACCGAGGTGCTCGGCGAGGTGTTCGGGCTCACGGTCCGGTCACGCAACATCGGATCGCAGATCGGTGCCGGGTTCAAGTCCCTCGTCGGGGGCGAGCTCAAGGGGATGACGAAGAACCTCGTCGCGAGCCGCGAGGAGGTGATGCAGCGGATGGTCGAAGAGGCGCAGGCGAAGGGCGCCGACGCCGTCATCGCTTTTCGGTTCGACACGTCGGACATGGGCAACAACTGGACCGAGATCTGTGCGTACGGGACTGCGGTGAAGGCCGCCGCCAGGAGGTGAGCTGGAAAACCTGAGCTCCGCTCCCGCCGGTGTCCCGGGCTCAGCCGGCCGGGATCGCCCCGATCAGCTCGAGGATACGAGCCGGCGGGAGGTGCTGCTCGAGGACGCGCGCGCCGAAGGGTGAGAGCGCGTCCTCGATCGCGTTGCAGAGCGTGGGGGGCGCGATGATCATGCCGCCCTCGCCGACCCCCCGGAAGTTCACGTCGGCGTCCAGGGGAACCGTCTCGAGGTGCTCGATCTCGATGCGCGGGATCTCGCAAGCGGTCGCAAGGACGTAGTCCATGAACGTGCTCGACAGGTACTGGCCGGTCTCCTCGTCGTACACGGAGCGCTCCAGCAGCACCGCGCCGATGCCCTGGGCGACCCCTCCCCGCACCTGCCCTTCCACGATCGCCGGGTTGATCAGGATGCCGCAGTCCTCTGCCACCACGTACCGCTCGACGCGCACCTGGCCGGTTTCCACGTCCACCTCCACGATGGCTGCGTGTGACCCCCCCGACCACCCGCCTTCGCCTCCGTCGAAGGCGGCGGTCACCTCGACGTCTCCGGCGAGCGACGGGGGGAGCCGGCCCGGCGAGCGGGCCGCCCGGGCCAGCTCAGCGAGGCTCATCGCAGAAGCCGGCACCCCGCGCACGGCTACCGACCCCCCGGACAGCTCGATGTCCTCGGCACCCGCCTCGAAGAGGTGGGACGCGATCTCCTTCACCCTCGCCTTGAGCGCCCGTGCTCCGTGCAGCGACGCGCCCCCAGCCATGGTCGCCGCCCGGCTGCCACCGGTCCCGAAGCCCATCGGGACGAGGTCGGAGTCGCCGACGACCACCCGTACCTGCTCGATCGGCACGCCGAACTCGTCGGCCGCGATCTGGGCGAAGGTGGTCTGGTGACTCTGGCCGTGCGGCATCTGCGAGGTGAAGAGGGTGACGGTTCCGTCCTCTGCCAGCCGGAGCCGGATCTGCTCGGGGCCCATGATGCCCCCGCCCCCCTTGCCCTCGAGCGGGCCGGGTGCCGGCTCGATGTAGGTCGCCATGCCCAAGCCCAGATACCGCCCGTGCTCACGAGCTCCCGCCTGCAGCCGCCGGAAGGAAGGCAGGTCGACCGTCGAGGCGATGGCCTCGAGCGACTCTTTGGCCGTCACCCCGGCCAGGCTGCGGCCCGTCACCATCCGGCGCGGCGGTGTCTCGCGGGTGGCCACGTTGCGGAGGCGGACCTGGATCGGTTCCATGCCGAGCTCCATGGCGATCAGGTCGACCATCCTCTCGCGCACCCAGGTCTCGGACGCCCACGGACCGCGGTAGGCGACGTATGCGGCCTTGTTCGTGACCACTGCGGTCCACTCGAACGAGAGCGCCCCGATCTTGTACGGGCCAGGGATCATGGTCTTCACGAGCTCGGGGAGCATGGTGCCCATGCCCGGGTAGGCGCCGGTGTCGATGGTCATCTTCACCCGCAGGCCGAGGATCTCGCCTTCGTTCGTGACGGCCGCCGCCACCTCGAAGCTCTCCTCCCGAGCCTGGCCGGAGAAGGTCAGGTTCTCGAGGCGGTCCTCCATCCAGCGGACCGGCCGGCTGAGCTGGCGGGACGCCGCGGCGCACGCGACGTCCTCGCGGTAGGCGCCGAGCTTGAGCCCGAAGGAGCCGCCGATGTCCCCTGCGAGGACCCGCACCTTCTCTGGGGGGAGGCCGAGCGCCGTGGAGAGCGTCGTGCGCACGATGTGCACGCCCTGGGTGGCGGAGTGCACGGTGAGCTCCCCCGATTCGGGGTCGAAGCTGCAGACGACGCCGCGGCATTCCATCGGCGCGTTCTGGTGCCGGTGCTGGCGCAGATCGGCGCGGACGATACGGTCGGCGCGGGCGAAGGCTCCGTCCACGTCGCCGAAGACGGCGACGGGGGAGCGCACGAGCACGTTGCTCCCCAGGTCCTCGAAGATCGCCGGGCTGGCTGGATCTCGGGCTGCCTGGGGGGTCATGACGGCGGGCAGCTCCTCGTAGTCCACCTCCACGAGCTCGCAGGCGTCTTCGGCGAGGTACCGGCTCTCGGCCACGACGAGGACCACCGGGTCGCCCACCACCCGCACCTTGCCGGTGGCCAAGGTGGTGAACGCCGGCACCGGCGCCCCCCCGGAGAACATCGCGGCGATTCCCGGGCCCGGCACGAGCGACCGCTCGAGCTCCTCGCCGGTGAGCACCAGCACGACCCCGGGCGCCTTCGCTGCCTCGCGCACGTCAATTCTCGTGATGCGGGCGTGGGCGACCGGGCTGCGCACGAACGCGGCGTGCAGCATGCCGGGCAAGCGCACGTCGTCGACGTAGCGGCCCGAGCCGGTCAGGATGCGGGGGTCCTCGGATCGCCTGACGCTTGCACCGGTGTACCGCTCGGCGATGTGCTGCACGTGAGTGGACCTCCTCTGTCTGCGCCCGCGCGCTATTCGTCGGATCCGGCAGCGTCCGCGGCGAGCAGGACGCCGTTGACGATGCTCTCGTAGCCGGTGCAGCGGCAGATGTTGCCTGACAGGGCCTCGCGGACCTCGGCCTCGGTCGGCCCGGGGTTCTCTGCCAGCAGCGCCGTGATCTGCATGAGGAAGCCGGGGGTGCAGAAGCCGCACTGGAAGCCGTGGGAGTCCCACATCGCCTCTTGGAGGCGGTTCATCTCGCCGTCCGGTGCCAGTCCCTCCACCGTCCGCACGTCGGCGCCACGCGCCTGGACGGCGAGCATGAGGCAGGACCGGGCCGGCTCCCCGTCGACCAGCACGGTGCAGGCGCCGCAGACACCGTGCTCGCAGCCCAGGTGGGTGCCCGTGAGCCCGAGGTCCTCGCGCAGGAAGTCGGCCAGGGTGCGGCGCGCCTCGACCGATCCCCGCCGTGGGGCGCCGTTGACGGTGAGCTCGACGTCGAAGCAGGTCACGCCGCCTCCCTCGCGCGCTGGGCCGCCAGCTTCAGCGTCCGCCGCGCCAACACCCCTGCGACATGCCGGCGGTAAGCGGCAGATCCATGCACGTCGGCCGCCGGCGACAGCCGAGTCGCGGCGTCCTCGGCTGCGTCGGCGAATGCTTCGTCGGCGGGCTCCGCCCCGGCCAGCATCTGCTCGGTCTCCGCCAGCCGGACCGGGGTGTCGCCGACGCCGGCCAGCGCCACGCGAGCCTCATCGATCCGACCGGTGCTCGTGTCGAGGCGGACCATCGCCGCTGCCCCGACGATCGCGAAGTCGCCGTGGCGGCGGGCCACCTCGTCGACGGCCCAGCCGGTGCCCGGCGCCGAGGACGGGACGCGCAACGTGGTGAGGAGCTCGTCGGGCGCGAGCGCGGTGGTGAAGTACCCCGTGAAGAAGTCAGCCGCCGGGATGCTTCGCCGGCCGCGGGCCCGGCTCTCGGCGACCAGCTCGGCTTCGAGGACCAGCGCGACCGCCGGCAGCTCGGCCGCGGGGTCGGCGTGGGAAAGGCTCCCCCCGATCGTCCCTCGACTGCGGATCGCGGGGTGGCCGATGAGTGGCAGGGCGTCGGCGAGAACCGGAGCCAGCCTTCGCACGCGCTCGTCCCTCTCGGCTTGGCGCTCGCGGACCATGGCGCCAACGGCCAGGTGGCCGTCGGCGGCGCCGAGGGTCGTCAAGGTGGTGATCCCGGCCAGGTCGACCAGGCGCGAGGGTCGGGCCAGCCGCAAGGAGAGCAGCGGGACGAGGCTCTGGCCGCCGGCGAGCGGTCGGGCCTCGTCGCCGGCCTCGCCCAGCAGGAAGAGCGCCTCCTCGAGGGTGTCGGGGGCGGAGTAGTCGAACGGCGGCGGTTTCACGATGAGAGAACCTACGCGCGCGGCGCCATCCACGCTCGAGACGAATGATCGGGGCGGGCGCGTGGCGGCGCCCTGAGCTTGCCGCAGCCGGCCCGGCGGTCACCGGGCCCGGGGTGGTGCGCACTGCCCGCGCCCGAGATCGGCGGGGTGTAGGCCATGATGACGTGTGGTCGGGAAGAAGTCTGAGAGATGCCCGGAAGAAGCCGTCGCCGGGTGGCCGGAACGCGAGACGTGACCAGCCGAACAG
>JAKATJ010000002.1:62873-68982 GCA_021828005.1 Actinomycetes bacterium
GCGAACGAGAGCGGACACGCGAACGAACGGAGCGAGATGGATGGACGTGGCTCGCGCGCCCGACGCGGGCCGCCGAGGCATGCACCGGCGCCAGGGTGCGGCGTGCCGGCGCGAGACCCGGAGGTGACGTAGGTGGGACGCAGGATCCGGTGGCTCGGCCTCGTACTCGTGGTGTGCTTCGGGCTCGTCCTCGTCCAGCTCGTCAACATCCAGGTCCGGCAGGCACAGGCGCTCGACAGCACACGCACAAACCCCCGAGTCGCCGCGACCCAAGACGACAACCCCCGAGGCGCCATCCTTGCCGCCAATGGCGAGGTCCTCGCTCGCTCGGTGAAGGCGCCCAAGGGATCCGGGCCCTACCGGTACGTGCGGGAGTACCCGACCGGTTCGCTCTTCGCGCAGATCGTCGGCTACGACTCGCCGTACTACGGCACCAATGGCGTCGAAGATGAGTACAACCAGTGGCTCATGCCCCATTCCCAGTCTCCGCAGAACCTGGGCCAGCTGCTCACACCCCCGCCGCCGTCGACCGACTCGGTCACCCTCACTCTCGAGCCGTACCTGCAGGCCTTCGCGGCCCACGAGCTCGCCACCATCCCGTCAGCGAACAAGGACGGCGCGATCGTGGTTTTGCAGCCTCAAACCGGGGCGGTGCTCGCGATGTACTCAAGCCCGACGTACACACCCAGCCCACTCGTGTCCCCGAACATCACAACGGAGAAGACGGCCGGGCACGCCGACTTCACAGTTCCGGACCACGAGGGCTTCTACCCGGGCGTGCCACTCGCCACCTTCGACCCCGAGCCGCCGGGCTCGACGTTCAAGATCGTCACGACGTCGGCGGTCTACAACCTGAAGCCGTCTCTCGAGAGCTTCACATATCCGGTGGCAGCGTGCACGCGCCTGCCAGACTCCACGAAGCTGCTCTGCAACGATGCGACAAGCCCCGCTGGGGCGACGCCGTGCGGCGGGACGATCCCCGAGATGCTCCCGCCCTCGTGTGACCCGGGCTATGCGAATCTCGGCCTCGCTATCGGTGCCACAGTCCTGTGGCGCCAAGCCGGGCTCTTCGGCTACAACCAGAAGCCGCCGATCGACCTGCCGTACGCGTCGGTGTCGACGTTCCCCGCCCCCGGGACATTCTCGATGACAAAGCTCGGGCCCCCGGGTCTGGCCTACTCCGCCTTCGGTCAGGAAGACGTGAAGGCGACCGCGCTCCAGCAGGCGATGGTCGCGTCGGCGGTCGCCAACGGCGGCAACCTCATGACCCCCCACGTCCTTTCGGCCGTGCGCAATTCCAACGGCCAGGTCGTGAAGCGCTACTTGCCCACCGTGTACAAGCACACGATGAGCGCGTCGGCCGCGGCCGAGGTGGGAAAGCTCATGGCTTCCGTCGCCACCGCGCCTGACGGGACCGCCTACGGGATCTTCCCTCCGTCGCTCAAGGCCGCGGTGAAGACCGGCACCGCGCAGACCGGCCTCTCCAACCCGACAGCGAACATCCACGACTGGATGATCGGGTTCGCGCCCTCCACACACCCGCAGGTCGCGGTGTGCGTCCTCGTGCCCTTCCAGCCGTCGAACACCTATGGCGCGACCACGGCGGGACCCATCATGCGGGCGGTGCTCACAGCGGCGCTCCACCCGCCGCCGGGTCAGTAGCTGATTTGCACGTACATGCGAATGTCTGTACAATAGGGACGTGACGCCGCTCGACTTCGTGGTCTCCCTCGCGCTGATCTCGGTCGCGGCGGGAGTGCTCGGGTCCCTGATCGGCCTCGGCGGCGGCGTGGTGATCGTCCCTGTCCTCACGCTGCTCTACCACGTGGACATCCGGCTGGCGATCGGGGCCAGCATCGTCTCGGTGATCGCCACCTCGAGCGGAGCGGCCGCCGCCTATGTCAGAGAGCGGATGACCAACCTCCGGGCGGGCATGTTCCTCGAGATCGCGACCACCACGGGGGCGGTGAGCGGCGCGTACCTCACCACCGTGCTGCCGACTCGGTTCTTGTTCGTCTTCTTCGGAGTCGTTCTCGCCTACTCCTCGTTCACCACGTTCCGGCGACGGCACGCCGACCAGCCGCTGACGGTGTCGCACGACCGGATCGCCAATTACTTCAACCTGCACGGCTCCTATTACGACGCCGTCGAGCAACGGGAGATCCCCTACAAGGTGGTCGGCACGAAGCCCGGGCTGGCCCTCATGTACGTCGCGGGGCTGGTGAGCGCGTTGCTCGGGATCGGCTCTGGCGCGTTGAAGGTGCCGGCCATGGACAGCGCCATGCACCTTCCCATGAAAGTGTCGTCGGCCACCAGCAACTTCATGATCGGGGTCACCGCCGCGGCGAGCGCCGGCGTGTACTTCATCCGCGGCCAGATCGATCCCATCATCGCCGCACCGGTCGCGGCCGGCGTCCTCCTCGGGGCCACCCTCGGTGCCCGGGTCCTCGGCCGGGTCGCGAGCAAGACCGTGCGGATCGTCTTCGTGATCGTGCTCGTGGTCATCTCCCTGGAGATGCTGCAGAAGGGGATCTTCCCGTGACGCACCCGAACGTGCCGACCGGCGCTTCAGAGCGGCCCCCCTACGACCAGCCGCCCGTCGAGGCACTCGGGCGCTCGGGGGGCCGCGTGCTCAGCCCCGAGGAAGCGGCAGTGATGAAGGAGAAGGTCCGCAAGGTGGAGGTGGCGATCAGCCTCGTGCTGCGCACCGGCGTGGTCGTGAGCGTGCTCGTCATCGCCACCGGTCTCGGTCTCATGTTCGCCCACCACGGCGCTTACCTGCCAGTGAGCGGGCACTTCTCCTATCATCGGCTCACGTCGAGGTCGACGCCGTTCCCGCACTCGTTCTCCTCGCTCGGGCGGTCGATCGCCCGCGGGCAAGGACGGGGGATCATCGTGCTCGGTGTGCTGATCCTGATCCTCACGCCCGTGCTCCGGGTGGCTGTCGGCGTGCTGTCGTTCGTCTACGAGAAGGACCCTCCGATGGCACTCGTCACGCTCTTCGTGCTTGCCGTCCTCATCGGCTCGTTCTTCCTCGCCGGGGTGTGACCGATGGCGACCGCGCTCGACCGGTCGAGCCCCCTGCCCCTTTGGGCACAGATCGTCGACGACCTTCGCCGCCGTCTGCTGAGCGGGGAGTTCGAGGAGCGCTTCCCGACCGACGAGGAGCTCACGCGCGAGTACGAGGTCAGCCGGCAAACGGCGAGAGAGGCAGTCCGCCGCCTCACCGCCGACGGGCTGGTGGTGCGGCAACGAGGCCGTGGCAGCTCCGTCACCCAGCCGGTACTCGAGCAGCCCCTGCACTCCCTTTACAGCCTGGCCTCGACGGTGCGAGCCAGCGGCATCGAAGAGCGGAGCGAGGTGCTCGCGGCCGAGCGACGCCCTGCCTCGGCGGAGGTTGCCGCACAGCTCCTGGTGAACGCCGGCGCGGAGGTTCTGTTCGTCGAGCGGCGCCGCATCGCGGGGGGCGAGCCCATCGCCTGGGACAGGTCGTGGCTGCCCGCGCACCAGGCTGGAGCGCTCCTCGGCGCCGATCTGTCCTCCGGGGGCCTTTACGACCTGCTCGCCACCCACTGCTCCTTGCGCATCACGGGGGGCTGGGAGCGCATCCGGCCCGTGATCCCCGAGGTCACCGAGCGCAAGCTGCTGCGCCTGCCACCCAAGACGGCGGCCTTCTCGATCGAACGGCTCGCCCGCGCCGGAGAGGACCCCGTCGAGTGGCGAAAGAGCCTCATCCGGGGAGACCGCTACTCGCTGATCGCCCAGTGGCCGATCGCCACGCTGCATCAGCCCGACGAGCTTCGCTGAGGTCGTCGGGCGCCAACGCCGAGCTTGTCGTCGGGATCTCCAGCCGGACGGCCGCCCCGCCGCCGTCGCGGTTCCTGGCCGTCGCCGCTCCCCCGTGCGCCCTGGCGATCGCCTCGACGATCGCCAGCCCCAGTCCCGACCCTCCGTCCGACCTGCTGCGGTCGGACGTGGGGCGCCGGAATCGCTCGAACGCATGCGGCAGGTACTCGCCGGGGAAGCCCGGTCCCCGATCGAGGACCTCCACCGAGAGCAGGCCCTCGCGCTCGGTCCCGCGGACCTCGACGGTGGTGCCGGGCGGTGCGAACCGGAGCGCGTTGTCGAGGAGATTGTCGAGCGCCTCGCGCAGACGGACCGCGTCGAGGGACGCCCAGCAGCCCTCCCGCGCCGACAGCACGATCTGGACGCCCGCTGACCGGGCGCGCCGTTCAGCCGCCCGGGCCCCTCGCTCGAGGATCTGTCCGACGTCGACCCGGTCGAGGCGCAGCTCCAGGCGGTCGCTGTCGCTCCTGGCGAGCAGCAGCAGGTCTTCCGCGAGGCGCATGAGCCTGGCGGTCTCCTCGGCTGCGCTCGCGACGGCGTCGCTGAGCTCCTCTTTCGTCCGGCCGGGGCGGCTGGCCAGCTCCAGCTCCGCGCCGAGCACCGAAAGGGGAGTGCGGAGCTCGTGGCTCGCGTCGGCGACGAAGGCCCGCTGCCGCTCGAGAGACGCGTGCAGGCGGCCCAGGAGGTCGTTCATCGTGCGAGCGAGGGTGGCCAGCTCGTCGCGGGTGGACGGGACGCGGATGGCGCGCTCGCCGCCATCTCCGACGAGCGCCGCGACCTCGCGGCGCATGCGTTCGACAGGAGCCAGCGCGCGCCGCGCGAGCAGGTAGGACCCGGACACCGCGACGACCAGGACGGCGATGCCGCCTGCGATCACGCTCCGCTCCAAGGTCCCCACGCTGCTGCGGTACGCGTCCAGCGAGACGGCGGCCGCCGCGACGTAGCCCGGGTGGCCCACGTAGGGCTCCGCGACGACCCGGACGGGCTCGTCCTCCGCGGAGCGCGTGAAGGCGATCCGCCGCGAGGCGGCGCGGCCGAACATGGCGCTGGGCACGAGCGGGGTGGTACCTGCGTCCTGCCCCGACGCCGTCACCTGCCCACCGGGCCCCAGGATCTGGAGGAGGTACTCGCCGGGGAGCGAGCCCGGTGACGACGATCTCCCGCTCACCGAGGTGGTGTAACGGTCCGCGATGCCGGCCGCCGTCGAGAGCTGCGCATCGATCGACCCGAGCATTGAGCGGGACTGGCCCACCACGAAGAGCCACCCGCCGGCGGCGACCAGCAGGGCTACGGCCGCCCCGAACGCGAGCATCAGGCGGATCCGGATCGGCACGTCAGGCTGGCACTGCCTGGCGGAGGCGGTAGCCCATTCCCCGTACCGTCTCGATGTCGTGCCTCCCGAACGGCTTGTCGACCTTCTTCCGCAGGTACGTGACGTACTGATCGACGACGTTCGACGTCCCGTCGTAGGCGAAGTCCCACACCGCGTCGATGATCTGCGTCCGGGTCAGCACAGTGCCCGGGTGACGGAGGAAGAGTTCGAGGAGGGAGAATTCCTTGGGGGAGAGCACGATCTCGTGGCTATCGCGGACGACCTGCTTGGTCGCGGGGTCGAGGCGGAGGTCCCCGTTCGCGAGCACGGCAGGACGTGCCCGGTCGTCCCGCCGGACGAGCGCACGGATTCTCGCCGCGAGCTCGAGAAGGCTGAACGGTTTCACCAGGTAGTCGTCGGCACCGGCGTCGAGGCCCGCGACCCGGTCGCCGACGGCGTCCCGGGCCGTGAGCATCAGCACCGGCGCCCAGATGCCTGCTTCCCGGAGCCTGCGGCACACCTCGAACCCGTCGATGCGCGGGAGCATGACGTCGAGCACGACGACGGCGTAGGGGTTCTCCTGGGCCATCCACAGACCCTCGGCGCCGTCGTTGGCCACGTCGACGGCATGGCCCTCCTCCTCCAGGCCGCGCCTCAGCAGAGAGGCCATCTTGATCTCGTCCTCCACCACCAGCACCCGCATGCTGTCCAGGCTACGTACGAAGGATGAGAGAACGATGAGAGCGCCTCGCTCGGCGCGGACCTCGCACGGCTCCGCCGGCCGAGGGGGGGTGAGGACGGTTCGACTCGTCGTCGACCCCGTCGCGGGTCACGGGAGAAAGCTCGGCCGTCGAGAGCCGCGATCCGGGCCGAGTTCCGGACCCTATCCGTCCAGGGCGGTCACCGCCTGCGAGGTGTCCCCCGATGTCGAGGTGTCCCCCGGTGTCGAGG
>JAKATJ010000064.1:0-2311 GCA_021828005.1 Actinomycetes bacterium
GCGGAGAGGTCGTCTCGGCGCGGCGAGGAGGCGACGACACGCCCGAGCGCCTCCTCCACCTCCTCGGCCTTCTCCTCGGACCACGTGACCAGCCACGCGAGCCCGTCGGGGCCGTGCTCGGCCTGCACCGCGAGGTCGATCGCCGCGAATTCCGCCGGCGTGTCGGGCGAGGCGACCACGACCACCTCAGACGGCCCGGCGAAGGCGGAGGCCACCCCGACGAGGCCGCTCACCTGACGCTTGGCCTCCGCGACGTAGCGGTTGCCCGGACCCACGACGACGTCGACGCGGCGCACCGACTCGGTCCCGTGGGCCATGGCTGCGATCGCCTGCGCGCCCCCGATCGCGTACACCTCGTCGACCCCGGCGAGCGTCGCCGCGGCGAGCGTGGCGTCGTCGATCCTGCCGTCGCGGCCGGGCGGGACGCAGAGCACGACCTGCTCGACGCCTGCCACCTTCGCGGGCACCGCGCACATGAGCACCGTCGACGGGTAGCGCGCGCGGCCGCCGGGCGCGTAGCACCCCACCCGGTCCACCGGACGGACGAGGTGGCGGACGCGCACGCCGTGCGCGACGAAGTCGGGGACCGCCGCCATCTCGTGGGCGTGGTACGCGGCGATGTTCCGGTGCGCGACGAGGAGCGCCTGACGGAGGTCCTCGGGGATCCGCGCCAGCGCCTCGTGGAGCTCCGAGTCCGCCACCGCGATCCGCTCCAGCACGACGCCGTCGAGCTCCTCGGTCAACGAGAGCAGCGCGCGGTCGCCGTCCTTTTGCACCCGGTCGATGATCCCCGCGACGACGTCCCGCTCGGCGCGCCCGGGCTCCTCGGGACGCGGCAGCGCGTCGGCCAACGCCTTCCCCCGGCGGCCGCGCACGTCGATCCTGGTCAGCATCGTCCCGTCTCCTCGCAAGAGCCCGATGCTACCGGCGCGGCCCGACACCTCCGGAGCGCCCGCGGGCACGGGACGGCACGCGGGCAGCCGGCAGCGCGAGGCGAAGTCGGGGCATCATGCCTGCATGGCCACAACGCGTGCCGAGCTCTCGTCCATCGCGTCGACGCTGACCGAGCTGACTCAGCGCGTGACCGCTCTTGCGGAGCGCTGCCGGGGCGGCCGCGACGCGGAGCTCGCCGCGGAGCTCTTCGCGGTCGAGCGAGACCTGCGCGCAGCGCTACGGCGCTTGGGCAGGGCATCCTCGGACAATCGCAGCTCCCACGCCTGATCACCACGCGGGGCGACGCACGGGCCGCTCAAACCCCGTACTGGACGAGGTCGTGCCCGAGCAGCGCGGTGGCGGCGCGCAGCGCCGCCTGGCGCGTGTTGACGATCGCCGCGTTGCGACGCGCGGCGGTCTCTGCGGTCGACACGGCCACGAGGTCGGCGGTGCCGGCGCGCGACGCGAGCTCCCCGGTTCGTTGCGCGCCCTCACGGCCGAGGGGCTCGACCTCGGCACCGGCCAGCAACGCGTCCAGCCGGTCCCCTCGTGCCAGCGTGCGGTATGCCTCGGCGACCGCGCCCACCGTGACGACGGGGACGACGCCGTAGGTGAGCGCCGCTCGGTGCAGCGCCCACATCATCCGGTCGCCGTGGGCCGCCGCTCGCAGCGCGCCCACCCCGTACACGACGCCGTCGCGCGCGCTCATGGTCGGCGACGGACCCGTGACGCCATGCCGGACACCCCCGAGAGGAGACGCCCGAGGAGGGCCTCGCCCGCCGCGATCTCCTCCGCGGTGAGCGCCCCGGACTCCGACTCCCACGCCGCGACGCCGCGCAACCCCTGGCGCACCCGGAGCTGACGTTCCGCAGCTCCCGAGAGCCACGCGCTGAACGACACACCGTCCTCCTTGGAGGCAGCCTCCACCGCCTTCGCGACGTCGTCCGACAGCGAGACCGACCGTTTCGTCACCATGAGCGCAAGGGTAGCATCGTAGGTGCCACCGGTCCCCTTCCAGGGCTCCGCGACCGACGCTGGCCCGCGTCGCCGGAGGGCCCCCACCGGGCCGTGGGAGCGGTCACGCCGGGCGCGGCCCACGACAACCCCGAATGTGCGACGACGGCGCCCCTAGGGCGCCGTCGTCGGAGCGGGGCCAGGCGGCGGATCCCGGCGCATCGCTCATCTGGAACCAGGTGGCGGGGACCGGTTCCACCTTCATCTTACAACGAGTTCCCCCTCGCGCAATTGCGCCCCACAACTTTTCTCGCAGCTCTGCGTGCGCCGCGTGCCACCTCGTTGCCACCATCTTGCCATCTTGTTGCCACCGGACTGTCACCGCATTGTCACCGAAGCTCCACCCCGGGCCACGACGGAGCCC
>JAKATJ010000064.1:2411-10963 GCA_021828005.1 Actinomycetes bacterium
CGCTGCGGGCTCCGGGGGCGCACCCCGCCCGTCAGGCCGGCAGGAACGCCGACGGGCACACGTCGGCGAGCACACATGTCCCGCAACGCACGGTACGCGCCGTGCAGACGGCACGCCCGTGGAGGATGAGCCGCAGACTGAGCGTCCCCTGCTCCCCGGGAGGGACGAGCGCGTCGACGTCGCGCTCCACCACATCGGGATCCGAGGACGTCGTCAGCCCGAGACGGCGCGAGAGCCGCCCGACGTGCGTATCGACGGCGAAACCGGGCTTGCCGAAGGCGACGCTCAGTACCACGTTCGCCGTCTTGCGGCCGACACCGGGCAGGGTGACGAGGTCCTCCATCGCCGAGGGCACCTCGCCACCGAAGCGCTCCACGAGCGCCTGCGACATCCCGATCAGGCTCTTCGCCTTCGCGCGGAAGAACCCGGTCGAGCGGATCAGCTCTTCGAGCCTCTCGGGGTCCGCGCGCGCCAGCGACACGGCGTCCGGGAACGCCGCGAACAGCGTGGGCGTCACCAGGTTGACCCTGACATCGGTCGTCTGGGCCGAGAGGATGGTCGCGACGAGCAGCTGGAACGCGTTCTCGTGGCGCAGCGCGCAGAGCTCCTCCGCGGTGCCGGGGTACTCAGCGGCGAGACGAGCCGTCACGATCGCCGCTCGAGCCCTCACCGTGCGCGGCACCACCATCGCCTGGCGAGCGTAGCGACGCACGTCCCGACGCGGCGCCACCGGTAGCCTGCCTCCGTGGTCGCCCCGGCTCCCCTGGTCCGCGTCGACGCGGTCCGCTCGCTCGACCCGAGCGGGCGCGCGGAAGTCCAGGCCCTCCTCGACGAGGCGCAGCGGGCCGACGGGTTCCTCGAGCTGAGCGACGACGCTCGCTTCGTCGTCGGCGAGGACCCGCCTCCCGACGCGCTCGTGCTCCTTGCTCGTGCCGGCACCTCGGGCGAGCTCGCAGGCGTCTCCTCCCTCAGAAAGCTCACCGGTGCCTGGGTGATCGAGAGCGCGGTCCGCCCCGACCGGCGCGACGATCAGGGGGGCGTGCGCGCCACGCTGCTCGACGCTGCGCTCGCCGAGGTCGCGGCACGCGGCGGCGGAACCGTCGACGCGTGGCTCCGGACGGACACCAGCAGACTGGCAGCGCTCTTCGTCTCCCGCGGTCTCCGGCTCAGCCGCGAGCTGCTTCAGCTGCGCGCGGCACTCCCCCCCGAGGCCGTGCACGACGCCACCTCGCCGCCGCTCCAGGTCCGGCCGTTCCGTCCCGGTCGCGACGAGGACGCATGGTTGGAGGTGAACGCGCGCGCCTTCGCCGGCCACCCCGAGCAGGGGTCCTGGACGCTCGCAGACCTCCGGCGCCGTGAGCGGGAACCCTGGTTCGACCCGACCGGGTTCCTGCTGCACGACTCGGGCGACCGCCTCGCGGGCTTCTGCTGGACCAAGGTGCACCGCAGCCCCGTGCTCGGAGAGATCTACGTGATCGGCGTCGACCCGGACTTCCAGGGCAGGGGGCTCGGGCGCGCGCTCGCCCGCGCGGGGCTCGGCCATCTCGCCACCCGCGCGGTGCCCACCGCGATGCTCTACGTCGAGGCCACCAACACGCCGGCCCTGGTTCTCTACCGCTCGCTCGGCTTCACCGAGGACCACCGGGAGGTGGAGTTCGAAGGGACGGTGCCCGCGGGTGCTCAGCCGGACGCGCCGACCACGCGGCCGATGCCGTAGGTCACCGCGGCCGCCACGGCTGCGACAGCGAGCTGGCGCGCCGCGCTCTTCACCACCGACCTTCCCGTGAGGACCCCGAGCATCACCCCGACACCGACCGCCGCTGCCGCACCGATCGCCACGGAGGCGAGGAGCGCGCCGTTGCCGTGCGCGAGGAGCCAGGGGATCAGCGGCAAGAGCGCGCCCAGCGCGAACGTCGCGAACGAGCTCACGGCCGCGACGACCGGCGAGCCGAGCGATGTCGGGTCGATGCCGAGCTCCTCGCGGGCATGCGTCTCCAGCGCGGTCTTCGGGTCGCGCATCAAGAGCTCGGCGAGCTCCCTGGCGAAGGGCGGCGTGAGGCCCCGGCGTTCGTAGATCGCGACGAGCTCCCGCTGCTCGGCGGCCGGGCTCTGCGCGAGCGCGTCGCGTTCCACTGCGAGCTCTCGCTCGAAGAGCTCCCGCTGGGCTTGCATGGACACGAGCTCCCCAGCCGCCATCGAGAAGGCACCCGCGACCAGACCGGCGAGCCCGGACAGCCGGACGATCCCGCCGCCGGGGTGCGCGCCGGCCACGCCGAGGATGAGCGACACGTTGGTCACCAGCCCGTCGCTGATCCCGAAGATCGCCGCCCTGGCGCCACCGGACTTCACGTTCCGGTGATGACGCTCGCCGTGGGCGTTGTACGGGGACCGGCGGCGAGAACGGCGTCGGGCGGTGGTCGTCACGGGCCTCAGCGTACCGATGTACCGCCGGAGGACGGGGACTGGCAGAATGGTCGAGTGCCACCTCGATGGATCGACCAGAGCCAGCCCCAGACGCTCCAGGGTGCCGTCATCTTCTCCTACCTGAACGCAGCGCTGGCGCTCATCTTCACCATCGCGTTGGGCGAGTCGCCCATCCTCTTCCTCTTCATCCTGCTCGCGGCCGCTGCCTTCGGCATCGCCAACGAGAAGCGCCTCGCGTACTGGGCGGCAGTCGCTCTCGCGGGCGCCTACCTGCTCGTCATCCTGGGCCTCATGATCGCCGGCGGCGGGTTCGGCGGGATCCTGAACTTGCTGTTCGCGGGCGTCCTCGTCGCGCTGCTTCTCCATCCGGACAGCCGGCACTACGAGCGCATCTGGTTCAAGTAGGCCGCGGCGGGGCTAGCGGCGGCGGGCGAGGAGCACCATTGACCACGACCATCGGCGGCGTCGACGAGGTCCACAGCCTTGTCGGCCACCACCTGGGCTACAGCGACTGGCTGACGGTCGACCAGGAGCGCATCGACCGCTTCGCCGACGCGACGGGGGACCACCAGTGGATCCACGTCGACCCCGAGCGCGCAGCGAAAGGGCCGTTCAAGACGACGATCGCCCACGGCTACCTGACGCTCTCGCTCGTGCCGTTCCTCCTCGCACAGGTCGTGCACGTCGAGAACGTCGCGCTCGCGGTGAACTACGGGTGCAACAAGGTGAGGTTCCCGGCCCCCGTGCCGGTCGGCTCGGAGGTCCGGGTCGGAGCGAGCATCGCGTCCGCCGAGCCGGTCGACGGCGGCGTCCAGGCCGCCCTCGATGTCACGGTCGAGGTCCGTGGTGCATCGAAACCGTGCTGCGCCGCGCAGGTGGTCGTCCGCTACTACCGGGCGTGACCACGGCGAAGCTTCCTTCAGGGAGGGAGAAGACCGTCCTCGTCCGGGCGATGTTCGACGCGATCGCGCCGCGTTACGACCGCGTCAACAGGATCATCTCCCTCGGCATGGATCAGCACTGGCGGCAACGCACGGTCCGTGCGCTCGCGCTCGCTCCGGGGTCGCTGGTGCTCGACCTGGCCTGCGGGACGGGTGCGCTCGGCGACATCGCACAGCGCCGCGGCTACCGCGTGGTGGGGGCCGACCTGAGCGCGGGGATGCTCGCGCGGCGCGCCGACCGGCTCCCCGCCGCGCTCGGCGACGCGGCAACGTTGCCGTTCGCGACCGCGTCGTTCGACGGGGTGCTCTGCGCCTACGCGCTTCGCAACTTCACCGACCTCGGCGCGTCGCTCGCGGAGGTCGCCCGCGTCCTGCGACCCGGCGGACGCGTCGCGCTCCTCGAGGTGGCTACCCCGTCTTGCCGGCTCGTGCGTGCGGGCCACGCGCTCTGGTTCCGCCACGTCGTGCCCGCAATCGGCGCAGCGCTCTCCGACGCCGACGCATACCGGTGGCTCCCCGACTCCATCGCGTACCTGCCCGAGGACGGAGAGCTCCGTGCGCTGCTCCGGCGGTCGGGCTTCGCCGCCGTCGGTCGCCAGCTCCTCCAGGGAGGGCTCAGCCAGATCCTGACCGGCACGCGCGCCGGCGAGCCCGCCGCCCAGTGAGCGCCACCCTCCCGCGGCCCGCGGCGGTGGACGCACCGGGGCTCCCGGACGCCGCCGAGCTCGTGGCGACCTCGAGGGCCGTCGACCCCTCGATCTGGTCGGCGGGGGCGGTGGAACGGCTCGCGCGGGCCGCCGACCACGGTGCCCTCGTCGCCGGGAGGGAGAGGCTCCTCGCAGCGACGGGAGTCGCGGCCGCGTTCTCGCTCCCGAGGGGGCTCGAGGACGCACACGGCCTTGCCGCTGTGCGCGCCTGGCTCGCCGCGGTCGAGCACCAGACCGAAGAGGCGGCCGACGGCGCCCCGAGCGCGCCCGGCCCGATCGCGCTCGGGGCTTTCGCGTTCGACCGCAGGGCGCCCGCGCTCCTCGTCGTCCCGGCGGAGACGTGGTGCCGGGACGCCGGCGGCCGCACCTGGTTGGTCGAGGTCCGACCGCGTGACCCGAGGGGCACCGGACGAGCGTCGCGCGCGGCCCGCGCGACCGGCGGGGCGGACACGGCCGACGCCGCACGCGCGGCCGGCGGGGCGGACCTCCGAACCGCGCCCGACGCGGTCCGGCTCCGCCAGGTCCCTTCCCCCGACGAGTACGCGGAGGCCGTCGCGCTCGCGGTCTCGGACATCCGCGGGGGACGGCTCATGAAGGTCGTCCTTGCGCGCATGGTGGAGGTCCAGCTCCCCGCCCCGGCGGTGCCGTCGCTGTTGCTCGGGGCCCTGTGGGGCGGTGACCGGGTCTTCTCGCCCTTCTCGGTGCCGACGCACACCGGGAGGCTGGTCGGGGCATCTCCCGAGCTCGTAGTCAGCCGGCGCGGGCGAAGGGTCACCTCCCACGCCTTCGCTGGGACCGTGCCGCTCTCAGAGCCCGACGACGACGCCGAACGGCTCTTCGACTCCGAGAAGGACCGTGCCGAGCACCGACTGGTCGTGGAAGAGATCGTTCACGCGCTCGAGCGCCGTTGCGTCGGGCTGACCGTGCCGGCGGAGCCGACCGTGGTGCGTCTGAGGTCCGACGCGCGGCTGGGGACCCTCATCCGAGGCACATTGACGACAGCCCCGTCTGACAGCGACACCGCGCTCGAGCTCCTCGCGCTCTTGCACCCCACCCCTGCGGTGGGAGGGGTCGCGCGGGCGGCGGCACTCGAACGGATCTCGGCGCTCGAGCCTGCGCCGCGCGGCTACTGGGCGGGTGCGGTCGGGTGGACCGACGGCGCCGGCGACGGGGAGTGGGTGCTCAGCATCCGGTCCGTGGAGCTGGACGGCCGGCGAGCGCTGGTCAGGGCAGGCGCTGGCGTCGTGGCGGAGTCGGATCCCCGGGCCGAGCTGGCCGAGACGACCGTCAAGCTTCGTCCCGTCCTCGATGCGCTGTGGCCCGGTGCCTCGAGGTTGCTCTGAGCGCGGGTTCCGGCCCGTGCCCGGCCCCTGCCGGCCCGTCGCGTCCGCCACCGGCCGGACCGGCACACGATGCTGCGGGGGCCTCGGCTCCAGGGGCTCCGGCTCCAGAAGCTCCGGCTCCGGGGGCCGGGGGCCGGGGGCCGGAGGGGGCCGGGGCCTGAGAGACGGTGGGCGCAGGTCGGACGTGGAAGCGGGGCTCCAGCGGGACCTCGACGCCGAAGACGGAGCCCTCGCGGTCTCTGCGAGGCTGCACCCACGCCCGCCCGCCCAACGCCTCCGCGGTTGCGCGGACGATCGAGAGCCCGAGCCCGGTGCCCGCTCCGGTGCGGGCGGCATCGCCTCTGTAGAAGCGGTCGAAGACCCGATCGCGCCGGGAGGGTGCGACGCCGGGACCCTCGTCGACCACGCGCAGGACCCCCATGTCGCCCTCTGCGAGCACCTCCACCTGCACCGGCGTTCCCGGCGTGGTGTGCACGAGCGCGTTCTGCACGAGGTTGTGCGCCACCTGGGCGAGGCGGTCCCGGTCCCCTGCGACGGTCACCGGGGACGGCGCCACGAGCTGCACCGAGCGGTCGGGGTCGGTCAGCTGCGCGTCGTCGACCGCGTCGCGGCAGATGCGCCGCAGGTCCACGGGTGCCCGCTCGAGCGGCCGCCCCTGGTCGAGGCGCGCGAGCAGGAGCAGGTCGTCCACGAGCCCGCTCATCCGGCCCGCCTCCCGCTCGACTCTCTGCAGCGCCCTCGTGCGGTCCTCGTCGTCGACGAACGCCCCCTTTCGCAGCAGCTCCGCGTACCCCCGGATCGACGTGAGCGGAGTGCGCAGCTCGTGGGACGCGTCGGCGACGAACTGCCGGAGCCTCGCCTCGGACTCGGACTTCTCTGCGAACGCGCCCTCGATGCGCGCGAGCATCGTGTTCAGCGCGGCGCCGAGCCGGCCGACCTCCGTCTCGGTGTCCGACGGCTCGATCCGGCGACCGAGGTCGCCACCGGAGGCGATCTCCCCCGCCGACTTCGCCATGTCGTCCAGCGGGCGCAACCCGCGCCGCACCGTCCACAACCCGAGAACGCAGAGCGCGAGGAGGACCGCCGCGGAGACCCCGACCTCGATGCGGATGAGCGATGTGAGCGTCGCGTCGGTCTGCGCGAGGGAGACGGCGACGATCACGGTGCCCTGCGGGACACGCGTCGCGGACGCCCGGTAGACGGTCCCGTCCGGCGCCGCGAGTGTGAAGTTGGAAGGGTTCGGCCGGTACGGGCCGGCGCTCGGGCTGAGCTCCCTGGAGAGGCGCACCGAGCGGGGGAGCACCGGGCGGGACGCGGCATCGGGCGATGTCCGTGACGGGCGTGTCACGAGCACGGTGCCGGCGGGGCTGAGGACGATCACGAAGACGTCCGGGTTGATCCGGCGGACGAGCAGCGCTGGTGTGCCTGTCGCCAGGTGGTGGGAGCTGTCTGCCAGGTGGCGGACCGCGCTGTCGCGGGCCCCGACCAGCTGCGAGTCGAGCCGTCCGTAGAGGAAGGACCGCAGCGACGTGTACGTCACGACGTCGCAGATCGCCAACCCGACGACGAGCAGGGCCGCCATCGCGACCATGAGCCTGCGACGGAGGCGCACGCCGCCCCTACTCCTTGGGCACGCGCAGGGAGTACCCCACGCCGCGCACCGTGTGGATCAGCGGAGGACCCCCGCTCTCGTCGAGCTTCTTGCGGATGTAGCTGATGTAGGTCTCGACGATGCTCGCATCTCCCTCGAAGGAGTAGTCCCACACATGGTCGAGGATCTCGGACTTCGGCACGACCCGGCGGGGGTGCTCGAGCAGGTACTGGAGGACCCGGAACTCGGTCGCCGTGAGCTCGATCGAGCGGCCGTCGCGCCACACCTCGTGGGTGTCGACGCTCATCACGAGATCGGCGTAGCGCAGCTCCGCTGCGTCGGGGCTCTCGTAGCCGGCTCGCCGCAGGACCGCCCGCACGCGCGCGACCAGCTCTTCGAGGCTGAACGGCTTCGTGACGTAGTCGTCGGCCATCCCGAGGCCGTACACCTTGTCCTCGGTGCTGTCGCGCGCCGTGAGGAAGACCACCGGCACCGCCACGCCGCTCTCCCGGAGGCGGCGGCAGACCTCGGTCCCCTCGAGGTCCGGCATCATGACGTCGAGCATCACGAGGTCGTAGCGACCGGGGGTCGCGACCTGCAGGGCCTCCCTCCCGGACCCCGCGACCTCGACCTGGAAACCTTCGAACCGGAGCGCGGCCGCGAGGAGGTCCGCGATGAAGGGCTCGTCGTCGACGACGAGGATCCGCTCCCCTTCCGGGCTCACCGCTCCATGATCGCAGACGCCCCCCGTCCGGGGCGCATGCCGCCACCGAGCCAGCCGCTCGTCACGCGCCGCACCACACGTCCGAGCCCCCACCACGCGACCAGAAGGAGCGCTTCCACGACGATGGCCGAGGACATCTTGGACTCGCCTGCGACGCGGTCGACGAAGCTGATCGGCACCTCGGTGATGGGCGCACCTGCCTGCTTCGCCCGGTAGGTCATCTCGATCTGGAACCCGTACCCTTCGGCCCGGATCCCGTCGAGGTCCAGCCGCTCGAGCACGGACGCGGCGTACGCCCGGAACCCTGCCGTCGAGTCCCTCACCCCGAGGCCGAGTACGGCGTCGGCGTAGCGGTTGCCGCCCCACGACAACAGGTGCCGGGACCATGACCAGTTCGGGATCGACCCGCCCGGCACGTACCGGGAACCGACGACCAGCTCGTAGCCGTCCTCGAGCGGGGCGACGAGCCCGGGGAGCGCGCCAGGGTCGTGGGAGAAGTCAGCGTCCATCTCGACGCAGGCGTCGTAGCCGGCAGCCAATCCCCAGCGAAAGCCGGTTCGGTAGGCGCTCCCGAGGCCGGACTTCTCCGTGCGCCGCAGGACGTGGACGTCGTCGATCTCGACGGCGGCCTTCTCGGCCAGCTCGGCGGTGCCGTCGGGGCTGCCGTCGTCGACCACCAAGATCCCCGCGTCCGGCAGCGCGGCGTGCACCGCGCGCAGGAGCGCCTCGATGTTGGCCGCCTCGTTGTAGGTAGGGACAACGACCAGGATCCGCACGGCGTGCGAGCTTAGGACGGCAGCTGGTCGCGCCGGCTGCGGGCCG
>JAKATJ010000064.1:11063-12289 GCA_021828005.1 Actinomycetes bacterium
GTGAACATCGTGGGCCTGGTGATCGGCGCCGCACTCGAGGTCCTGTCGCTGGTCGCCTACGCCGAGCTGAGCCACACGGTCTTCTCGCCGGGACCACCGCGGCGATCCGTGCTCTTCCGCGTGAACATGTCGAGCCTCGCCGTGAGCCACGTGCTGCCTGGCGGCACGGCACCTGGGACCGCCGTCGGCTACCGGCTCCTCACCGAGCTCGGCGTCCCGAGCGGCACCGTGGCCTTCGGGCTCGCGACCCAGGGCGTGGGGTCGGCGGTGGTGCTCAACGCCATCTTCTGGCTCGCGCTCCTCATCTCGATCCCGCTCACCGGCTACAACCCGCTCTACGGGTTCGCCGCGATCGCCGGCATCATCCTCTTCGCGCTGTTCGCCGGGACCGTCCTGCTCCTCACCCGGGGACAGCGCCAGGGGCTCGACCGGCTCCACAGCTGGGCCGACAAGGTGCCGTTGGTCAACGCCGACAAGTTGACGTCGCTCCTCCAGACGATCGCGGACCGTCTCCAGATCCTGCTGCGCGACCGGGCGCTCGTCCGTCACGCCACGGTCTGGGCTGCCGCCAACTGGCTGTTCGACGCGTCATCGCTGTGGGTGTTCATCTTCGCCTTCCACCACGTCGTCTCACCCATCGACCTCCTCGTCGCCTACGGCCTCGCCAACATCCTCGCGGTCATCCCCATCACGCCGAGCGGCCTCGGCGTCGTCGAAGGCGTCCTCATCCCCACCTTCGTCGGCTTCGGCGTCCCCAAGACGATCGCCACGCTCGGCGTCCTCTCCTACCGCCTCGTGAACTTCTGGCTTCCCATCCCCGCAGGTGGGGCCGCCTACCTGTCGCTCAAGTCCGGGGGGAACCGGAGGTTCCGCGGCAGGCTGCGCGTGCCCTTCCGCCGGGCGCGCGCGGCGGCCGGAAGACGCGCCGACGCCAGCGCAGCCGGGAAGGTCGCGGCCGACAAGCAGTGACCGGCGGCCGAGGAGTGGGGACGAGGGGGCCCGGCCGGTCCCGGGTCGCTACCCGTCCAGGCGGGAGTCGAGGTCGCGCCGACGTCGCGCGCGCTCGACCGCCAGGTCCTTCAGCCGCTGTTGGGAGTCCACGCCCTTCACCGGTCGGAGCCTCTCCCACCTGCCCGAGGCATGGAGCTCCCAGACGTTCACGTCGTCGGCGAACACGAGGTCGAGGATCTCGAGCAGGCGTCCCTGCAGCTCCAGGTCGCGCACCG
>JAKATJ010000065.1 GCA_021828005.1 Actinomycetes bacterium
TACGGACGGGCGGGTATCACCGAACAGCTCAACCTGCAGGATCGCAGCGGTCAGGCCAAGCCCTACCAGCTCCGTCAGCTCGTCGCGCTCGTTCGGCAGTACGATCTCAGAATCGAGGACGACCAATGAACGCCCCCGCTTACCCGATCACCGTGTTCTGGAGCCCCGAGGACAGCGCATGGGTGGCCGCAGCACGTGAGCGATTGAACAACATTGCGCAGTCGAACCCCCTCGACAACGAGCAGGAGGAGCAGCTCATGACGATCCAAGCCGGCGACGAGATCCCCGATACCCAGCTCTGGCGGATGACGAAGGACGGGCCAAAGGCGATCAGCTCTGCCGAAGTTCTCGGCACGGGAAAGGTCGTGCTGTTCGCCGTCCCCGGTGCGTTCACCCCGACGTGCTCGGACCATCACCTGCCGGGTTTCGTGCTCCGTGCTGACGAGATACGAGCCAAGGGTGTCGACACGATCGCGTGCCTGTCCGTGAACGATCCGTTCGTGATGGGCGCCTGGGGGAGAGCCAGGGGCGCCGAGGACCACGTTGTCATGCTGTCCGACGGGAACGGGGAGTTCACCCGGGCGGTCGACCTGGAGATGGACGGGAGCGGCATCGGTCTCGGGAAGAGGTCCCGACGCTACGCGGCGATCCTCGAGGACGGCGTGGTGAGGTCGATCTTCGTCGAGCAGGGTCCAGGGGTGGAGGTCAGCTCGGCAGAGGCGGTGCTGGCCGCCCTCTGATCGGCCGGCCCAGAGGTTGACCGAGCGGGCAGCGCTCACCGGTGCTGGCTCGACTCGTGGGCAACGTGACTGGCGGGCTCGAGTTGGAAGGTGGCGTGCTGGACGTCGAAGTGGCGCCCCAGGCAGCTCTGGAGTGCGTCGAGAATCTGTGGGGCGTGCCCCGAGGCGAAGCAGTGGTCCTCGACCACCACGTGCGCGCTCAAGGTCGGCATTCCCGAGGTGACCGTCCAGGCGTGCAGGTCGTGCACGCCGACGACGTGGTCGACAGCCGCGAGGTGGGCGCGCACCTCGTCGAGCGACATGTCTTCCGGCGCTGCCTCGAGCAGGATGCGCCCACTCTGGGCGAGGAGACTTCGAGCGGTGACGAGCATGAGCCCGGCCACCACGAGGGATGCGACGGCGTCGGCGCGGTCCCAGCCGGTCAGCATGATGACGAGCCCGGCGGCGGCGGTGCCGAGGAAGGCGTAGAGGTCGGTCGCGACGTGGGCGAAGGCTCCCCGGACGTTGAGCGACCGGCGGTTCGCCCGGTTGAGGACCAAGGTCGCGGCGACGTTCACGAGCACGCCGGCCAGGGCGACGGCGAGGACGACGGTGCCGTCGACCGTAGGTGGGGCGATCAGACGGCGGATGGCCTCGATCGAGATCACGACCGCCACCACCACGAGGAGGACGCCGTTCCCGGTGGCGGACAGGATCTCGGCACGCTTGAGACCGAAGGTCCACGCTCCTCTCGCTGGTCGGGCGGCCAGCCGGGCGGCCCACACCGCCGCCGCCAGGGCGCCCACGTCGGTCAGCATGTGGCCCGCGTCGGCGAACAGTGCGAGCGAGCCGCTGGCGATGGCGGCAACGAGCTCTCCCACCATGAACGCGGCGATGAGGCAGAGCGCCACGGCCAGGTGTCGGACGTCGGCGTCGGGTGCGATCCCGTAGGAGCGCGATCGATCGGGGAGCGTGCGGCCCTCTTGGAGCCGCCGCGCATCCGCATCGTCGGTCACCGCTCGACCGCCCCCTCGTGCCCCTCGTGCACCACGTGCTCTTTCGAGACGTCGAGGAGCAGTCGAACGTGGGCGTCGTCGAGCCGGTAGTAGACGGTCCGGCCGTCTCTGCGGTTCCGGACGATCCCTGCAGTGCGCAGAAGACGCATGGCGTGGGACACGGTCGTCTCGGACACCTCCGCCGTGGCGGCGATGTCACAGACGCAGAGCTCTCCGGCCCCGAGCAGCGCATAGAGGATGCGGACGCGCTTCGGGTCGCCCAGCAGGCGGAAGCAGGCAGCGAGGTCGTCGGCGTCGCTTGCGCTGATCAGTCCTCTGCGGGCCGTCGCGGCTCGGCCACGGACCCCCGCACCCACGAGGGTGCGAGCTGGCCCGGCGGCGACGGAGGAGTCGTGTCTCAAAACCTTCATAGTTGTGAAGATATACCAGCGTCGCCCTGCTCGCGTGCGCGCGGGAGGTTGGCGGAGGGGCCACCGACCCCGACCGACCCCAGCCGGCTGCGGTCAGCCGGCGAAGCCGCCGTCCACCGGGTACACCGAACCGGTGACCCAGCGAGCTTCGTCGCTCGCGAGGAAGACCACGACGTTCGCGACGTCCCACGGAGTCCCGAGGAAGCCCGCCGGTACCTGAGGGGTCCACCGGTCGACGAAGTCCTGTTCCTGCTCGGCGTCGCCTGCGACCGCGATCCCTGCGTTCGGGACGACCACGTCGAGCTTGCCGTAGGTCGACTCGGCGAGCGCGACGAGCGCGTCGAGGTCGCTCGGCACGGTCACGTCGGTGCGGCGGAAGCTCGCGTGACCGCCAGCGCGCTCGATCCGTGCAACCGTCTCGGCGCCCTCGACCTCGAGGAGGTCGCCGATGACCACGGCCGCTCCTTCCTCGACGACGCGTTCCACGATCCCCGGCCGATCCCCCGGGCGCCACCCGTGACGACCACCACCTTGCCGTCGAGCCTCATCCGTCCCGTTCCTCCTCTCCTCGGTCGCCTCGATGTCGCTCAGACGACCGACACGCGGGTGCACCGCCGGGATCCCTGGTTGAATGCGTCTCGAAGAGGATCCAGCCCTGCGGCGTTGCGGCCCCCTTTACGGCCCGGTCGAGCGGACCGCGCGGCAGCGGGCTCCGCCCGGCGTCCAAGACCTCGTCCTCGTAGACGAGCGCGATCAGCGGAACCTCGGGCCGGACGTAGGCGAGCGCACGGTCGTACCAGCCCGCCCCGTAGCCGAGACGGGTGCCCGCCGTGTCGACGGCGAGCGCCGGGAGCAGCACGACGTCGGCGGTGGCGATCTCCGCCGGACCGAGATCGGGGCCCGAAGGCTCGAGCGGCCTTCCGGGGGAGGGCTCGACCAGGTCGGCTGCTCCCGCGTACGCGGCCCAGCCCTGCGCCAGCCTGCGCTCGCCGCCGACGATCGGGAGCAGGATGCGTGCGCCGCGGGCAGACAGGGTCTCCAGCAGACACCGGGTGGGCGGCTCATCTCCTCGTGAGGCATAGGCAGCGATGCAACGTGCATTCGCGACGGCGGCGTTGTCGGCGACGACACGGAACAGCGCCGCCCCGGCACGCTTGCGGTCCTGCTCGGAGCGCGCCGCACGCGCCGCGAGGATCCTGGCACGCATCGTGCGCTTGCTCGCGAGCATGTCGACGTGGTCCGGATCCGTCTCGCCTCCCCGCGCCGCGGTCACACCCCCAGTGTGGCAGGTACGGACCTGGCGCCACGGGGAACGTCTTCGATGTGAAGACCGGCGCCGGGCCCAGTAAGGCTGCCGGCGGCTCATTCTGTGCGGAACGGGGCGGCGACCTCCTCCATGAACCGGTCGAGCGCGTCGCGGCGCGCGTTGCCGGTGCCGAGGTTCCAGTCCGGCACCACGAATTCGTCCACGCCCGCGTGTAGGTACGCGCCGAGCACGTCCTGCAGCTCGGTCGGGGTCCCCGACACCGTCGGGTACCCCCTGCGGTTGGGCAGGTCGTAGGTCTTCGCGACGCCGTCGAGGTCCACGAGCACCTGAGCGGAGCGGGCGATCTCGGCCGGGTCGCGCCCGATCGCCTCGCAATGGCGCTCGAGGACAACGCCCTTGGCGGCCAGCACGTCCGGATGGCCCCAGGTGTTCCACTCGTCTGCCCAGCGCGCGGCGATGCGCAGCGTCACCCTCTCGCCCCCGCCGCCGATAAGAAGCGGAAGGTGCTGCTGAAGCGGCTTCGGCTCCATGGGAGCGTCGGCAAGCGAGTAGAAGCGGCCGCTGAAGTCGCTCCTCTCGTCGTCGAGGAGGTGGCGGACGACCGCGCACGCCTCGTCCAGGCGTGCAAGCCGGCTCGGGATGTCGTAGAGGTCGATGCCGTAGGCGGTGTGCTCGTTCTGTTGCCAACCCGCCCCCAAGCCGAGGACGGCGCGGCCGCCGCTCACGCGGTCGAGCGTCGCCACCATGTTGGCGAGCACGGCCGGGTGCCGGTACGTGTTGCCCGCGACGAGCGAGCCGATGCGAAGCCGGGGGACGCTCACTGCGAGCGCCGACAGGACGGTGAAGCATTCGAGCATCGGGCGCCGGTCGACGGTTGGTGTCGAGGGCATGAAGTGGTCGGCCGCCCAGACACCCCCCCAACCGGTCTGCTGGGCGTGAGCTGCGACGTCGTGGAAGTCCTCCCAGGACTGGGCGGTTGACGGCCAGACGCTGAATCGCATCCGGGAGACGCTACCCGTGCCCGGAGGTCCGCCCGAGCGGCTGGAACGCGAGGACCCGGACGGGCGCTCGGGCGAGCCGCTCGGGCGCACGTGGCGCCGGTCGCGGGCTGGACAGCGGGCCAGCGGTGCGGCATGCTCCGGCCGGCCAAAGCTCGCAGGTGCGCCCATGAACATCGTCGTGAGCAACGTGAAGGGCGGGGTCGGGAAGACCACCACCGCCGTGTATGTCGCCGCATCCGCCGTCGAGCGCGGCCTGGAGCCGGTGCTGCTCATCGACGCCGACCGGCAGGCCTCGTCCGCCGAATGGCTCGACGCCCGCCCGATCGAGGGGGTGGAGCTGGAGGAGGCTCCCTCGGAGCGGACGGTCGCTCGGGCGATGGAGCGGCATCAGGGCCTCGCGGTCGTGGACACGCCGCCCGGCGACGAGCGGATCACCCGCGCGGCGGTCGAACGTGCGGACGCGGTCGTCATCCCCACCCGCGCCGGGGGCGTCGAGTACTCCCGGGTCGTCGCGACGCTCGAGCTCGTGCCGTCGAAGGTTCCCTGCGGGATCGTGGTCTGCGCCGCTCGGCTCGGCACGAACGATCTCTCGCAGACCGTGGCGTGGTGGGAGTCCGAGCAGGTCCCGATCTGGGGGATCGTCCCCGAGCGCGTCGCGATCGCGAGCGGTCCGGAGGCGAGGCTCAGCCGGGAGGGTGTCGAGGCCTATTCGGCGGTGCTGCGACGCGCGCTGCGGAACAGGCCACGCTGACGGGCCCTACGCGTCGGGGCCGCCACATCAGCCGTCGACCGAGAGCGCCACCGCCGCGGCGCCTGCGACCAGCGCGTCGTCGGCCGGGTCGACCGTGCGAAGGTCGAGAACGGTCCGGCCGTCGTGGACGCGAGCGAGGACGGGCACCTCTGCGCGCCGAAGCATGGCGAGGCGGTCTCCGGGAAGGGCCACCCCGGCAGAGTCGATCTCGAGCCCCGGCAGGGCCCCACCACCCGGGACCGAACGGCACCGGACCACCTCGCCCACCCCGAGCTGCTCGGCCCGCCGGACGAGCTCGTCGACGCCCACCTGCGCCATCCGCCAGAAGGCGATCGCGTCTGCATCGCGCCGGAGGTAGGCGAGCGCGGTGTCCTGGAGGGCCTCGAGGACGAGGCCCCCGGGTCGCAGCGCTCGGGCGAGGGGATGGCGCGCGCACGCCTGGACCAGGTCCCGGCGGCCTGCGATCACGCCTGCCTGCGGCCCGCCGAGGAGCTTGTCACCGGAGAAGGTCACGAGCGAGGCGCCCTGCTCGAGCGCCTGACGCGCCGCAGGCTCACCCCGGAGCCACGCCGGCGGTCCCCCCCGGAGCCACGGGGTCGTCTCGTCGAGGAGACCCGAGCCGATGTCGAAGACGACCGGTGGCCCGAGCGTCGCGAGCTCGCGGATGGCGACCTCCTCGGTGAACCCGACCATCTGGTAGTTCGAGCGGTGGACCTTCAGGACGAGACCGACCGGGCCCTCTGGGTCGTCGACGATCTTGCGGTAATCGGAGAGTCGGGTGCGGTTCGTCGTGCCCACCTCGGCGAGCAGCGCGCCGGACGCAGCGAGCACGTCGGGGATCCGGAAGCCGCCACCGATCTCGACCAGCTCGCCGCGGCTCACGGGGACGCGGGTGCCCGCGCCGAGGGCGCTCAGCGCGAGCAGCACGGCCGACGCGCCGTTGTTCACGACCAGCGCGGCCTCGGCGCCGGCGGCGAGCGCGAGCAACCGGGCGGCGTGGTCGCTCCTCGACCCCCTCCGCCCCGTCTCGAGGTCGAGCTCCACGTTCGCAAACCGAGCAGGTTCTCCCCGGCGCGCCAGCGCGACCGGAGCGCGGCCGAGGTTCGTGTGGAGGAGCACTCCCGTCGCATTGACTACCGGGCGCAGGAGCGTCGTGGCGAACCGCTCTGCGCCTGGGCCGGCGGCGGAGAAGTCGCCGGTCGCGATCGCGACACGCGCCGCGTCCACGAGCACGGCGTGGGGAAGGCCGGTCCCCGCCAACGAGCGCGCGAGAACGTCGACGGAGGGTGGGCGCGTCGACGCGGGCGCGTCGGCGCGGATCTGCTGCGACCCGTCCCGCCCGGTCACCGCAGCACCACGCGGGCGGGGCCTTCGCCGACCTCTCCGATGGGGACGAACCCGGTCCGGGCGAGCCCGGGGACCGCACCTGCGTCCACCGTCGCCAGGAGCCCGCCGGAGGTCTGCGGATCGAAGGCGATCGCCTCGCGCGCCGGTGTGGTCGATGACTCGACCCGGCCCGCGAGGTGGTCGCGGTTCCGCTGGTCGCCTCCGGTGCGCACGCCACGGCTCGCGGTGTCCAGGGCGCCGGGATACAGGGGGAGGGCTGCCGCGTCGAGCACCAGCGAGACGCCGGACCGCTCGGCGACCTCCCAGCCGTGCCCGCAGAGCCCGTAGCCCGTGACGTCCGTCACCGCACCGACCGCGGCGCCGAGGTCTTGGAGGGTTTCCGAAGCCGCTCGGTTGAGCGTCCGCATGACGGCGATGGTCGCTCGCCGTTCCTCGTTGCCGCCGCCCTGAAGGACGATGCCCGTCCCGAGCGGCTTGGACAGGACCACCACCTGGCCCAGTCGGGCGGCTCGTTTCGTCAGGATGCGGTCCGGGTGCACGAGACCCTGGACGGCGAGCCCGAAGATCGGCTCGGCGGACCGGATCGTGTGGCCACCGGCCACGACGCCCCCTGCTTCGGCGACTACGTCGGCTGCGGCGGACATGATCGCGTCGATCACGGTGTGGGGCAGGTTCTCGGGAAAGGCGGCGATGTTCAGCGCGAGCACGACGCGCCCGCCCATGGCGAACACGTCGCTGCACGCGTTGGCCGCCGCGATCGCGCCGTAGTCGGCAGGGTCGGCGACCATCGGCGGGAAGAAGTCGGTCGTGGACACGAGCGCGAGGTCGCCACCGAGCGCGAGCACCGCCGCGTCGTCGAACGCGTCCAGCCCGACGAGGAGGGAGCCGTGGGTCGGCTGCGACGCGAGGCGGGCGAGCAGCGTGTCGAGGGGTCCCGCGCCCCATTTCGCAGCGCACCCCCCGCAGGTGGTCCACTCGGTCAGGTCGACGGCGACCTCGGTCGCGTGCCGGACGTCGGGCTCGGTCACGATGAGCTCCTGACCGCCGCACCGCCGGGGGCCGGTTGCAGCTTCGGACCGGCGGTGCGCAGGTCGCCGTCGCGCCGCGTCATCCCGGTCGCGTCGAGGTGCGAGAGGAGCGGAAGGACGGTGCGTCGAGAAGCGCCCAGCGCGTCACGGACGTCGGACACCCGCACGCCGTTCGGGTTCTGCTGGAGCAGAGCCGAGATGCGCCGTACGGCGTCTTCGACTGCGCTCGCCGCGAACCACAAGCCGTTCGTCTCGACGACGAGACCGCTGCGGACGAGGCGGCGCAGGTCGTTGCGCGCGACGCCGGTCGGCGGGGGCGGATCGAACGGCGTCGCGCAGAGCGCCGCAAGGTAGGGGTGGTCGACCAGGTCGGCGTCAGCTGTCGCACGCTCGTCGTGATCGGGGGTGGCGTCCTCCTCGACGTCTGCGCTCCCGCCGCGCCGGGTCGCCGCCGCCGGGCCCGCGTCCGGGATCTCGGGCTCGCGGCCCAGACGTGCGATGCCGTGCGAGACCATGAGGTCGCCGATCGTCGAGGCGACGGCCCGCTCCCGTTCGTCCAGGATCGACAGGTCGAGCCCCGAGGGGCCGGCGGCGCGGACCCGTTCGAGGAGCACCGACCGCGCTCGCTCGAGCACGGCCGGGTCCACGACCCACCGGCCCAAGGTCGCGGTCGCAGGGGTGCCCGTCAGCCGCTCCAGCTCATCGGCCTCGACCCAGCCCCGCTCCGCGACGACGCGGGTGGCGGAGATGCTCGGGCTGGCCTTCGATGCAGGGAGGACGGGGGCGACGTCGAGGAGCATGCCCCCGCCGACCACCTGCTTGCGGCCGGCGTCGCGGAGCACGAAGCGATCGCCTGGCGCGAGTGGAAGCGGGACCGTGAGCCACAGGCGCACCTTGCCGCTGGACCCTGCGGGGATCTCGCCGTCCTTCCCGACGACCCGCAACCGGACGGCCTGCTCCCCGGTTCCGAGGTGCGCGAGGTACGCACCCCGCGAGGACACCGGGTGGTCGAGGCCCGGGCGCGTCGAGAGGTCGGCGTCTGCGACGCTGCAGCGGTGCCACTGACGCGCCCGGAGCAGCGCCGCGCCGCGCGCCGCGCTGCGCCGGTCGACGCCGGAGAGGTTCACCGCGAGGCGTCGCCCCGGCTCGGCGGACGGGAGGCGCCTGCCGTAGCTCTCGAGCCCGCGGACGCGGACCGGCACGGGGCCGGACGAGGCGGACGAGACGATGTCCAGGTGGTCGCCGACGGCGACCGGTCCGCCCGCGAGCGTGCCCGTGACGACGGCGCCCGCACCGCGAATCGCGAAGCAACGGTCGATCCACAGCCGCGGGCGACCCCGGTCGGGTGCCGGCGGGACTGCGGCGACCATGGCGTCGAGGGTCGCGCGCAAGCCGCCAGGGCCGTCGAGGCCGAGTCGTGCGGGCACGTCCACGGCGACGACCGGGGCATCCTCGAGGAACGTGCCCGCAGCTCGCGACGCAACCTCACGACGCGCCTCGTCGAGACGCTCTCCGTCGACCGATGCCGAGTGCGTGAGCGCCACGACGCCATGACGCACGCCGACGACGTCGAGAATGCGCAGGTGGTCCTCGGTCTGCGGCTTCCACCCCTCCGTGGCGGCGATCACGAAGAGGCAGGCGTCGACCGCTCCCACTCCGGCGACCATGTTCTTCAGGAAACGGACATGCCCCGGCACGTCGATGACGCCGACCTCGATCCCCGAAGGCAGCACCGTCGAGGCGAACCCGAGGTCGATGGTGAGGCCCCGGCGCCGCTCCTCCTCCAGCCGGTCGGGGTGCGTGCCCGTAAGCCACTCGACGAGGGTCGACTTCCCGTGGTCGACGTGGCCGGCGGTGACGATCACCCGCGAGGGCGGAATCGCGCCTGCGAGCTTGTGGGGAGCGCCCTGCGCCAGGGGCCGCGCCATCAGTCGTGCACCTCGAGGCGGACGCGCTTGTTGGTCTTTCCCTTCGATTCGGTTTTCACCACGCGGATCCGTCCGACCTCGTCCGTGCGGCGCACGTGCGTGCCGCCGTCCGCCTGCTTGTCGAGGCCGACGATGTCGACGACCCGGAGCTCGGTGACCGAGGCAGGGACCAGGTTGACCTTGGTCCGGATCAGATCTTCGTCTTCCAGAGCGGCCTCGCGCGGCATGAACAGGACCTGGATCGGCCGCGCGGCGGCGAGCTCCTCGTTCACGGCGGACTCGATCGTCGCGCCGAATCCGTCGGGCAGGGGATCGAACTCGAAGTCCATGCGGGCGCTGAGCGGCTCCATGTTGCCGCCCGTCACCGCCTTCCCCCACCTCTGCCAGATGACCCCGCACAGGACGTGCAGCGCGGTGTGCGTCCTCATGAGCGCGTGCCGGCGGTCCCAGTCGAGGTGGCCTTCCACCGTCGCGCCGACGTCGGGCACCGGCCCCTCGACCACGTGCCAGACCTCGTCGCCTTCCTTTCGGACGTCGACCACGCGCGCACTGCCAAGGGTTCCGGTATCGTGCGGCTGGCCCCCGCCCGTCGGGTAGAAGACGGTGCGGTCGAGCGCCACACGGCCCGCGTCCACGGCCGTCACGGTCGCAGAGACGTCGCGCAGGTACGCGTCGCGGAGATAGAGGAGCGCCGTCGCCACCTCAGCGCGCCTTGCGGGAGCGGGGAGGACGGCATGGTGGCACAGGGGGGCTCGGGGTGCACATCGGCCCCGGCAACATTACCGAGTCGGGGCGCGAGGTCCGGTCCGGCTCGGGCTCACACCCGGGGAAAGGTCGGGAGGTCCTGGCGCCGCCGACGGCCGGCGGCGTGCCAGACTGCCCCGGCAGGTCGCGACCCTCCGGAGGAGGTCAAGGGGGGAGGGGCTGTGGGGAACGGGCGCCGGAGGATCCGGCTGCGGCAGCTGGCAGGCGCCGGCCTGTCGGCGCTGGCCGTGCTCACCTCCGCCAGCCCCGCCGAGCTGGTGGGGTCGACCGCTGCGGTGGCGCACCGGGCCGACGCGGCAGCGCGGACGCGCGACGCGCCGGCGCCAGCGTCGAGAGCCCTCATCCTGCACGAGGTCTGGCGCGTGAAGCTGAGGGATGGACCGCACGGAGGGGTGGCGCTCGGGTCGCCCTCGCTCGCCACGCTGGGGGGCGCGCCGGCAGCCGTGTTCGGCGACCGCTCGGGGCGTGTCTACGCGCTGAACCTCGGGACCGGCGCCCCGGTGCCGGGCTGGCCGAAGTACGTCGGCGCGCCGGTGACATCGACCCCGTCGGCGGTGATGATCCCGGGCTCGCGCGACGACGAGGTGCTCGTCGGCGCCGGCAACGCCTCCGAGCCCTGCGCGGGCGGGTACGAGTGGCTGCGTCCGACAGGGGCCGAGGGCCTTCTCCGCGCGCCGAATCCTCGGGCCGATCGTGCCTGCGGCGCCGATGGCGTCCTCTCGGGGATCGCGGTCGGCACGCTCGACGGGGTCACCGCCGCCGTCGCGGGGACGCTCGGCCAGGAGACCCTGGCCTTCGACGCTACGACGCACCAGGTGTTGCCGGGGTTCCCCTGGTTCCAGGCGGACTCGAATTTCGCCACGCCCGCAATCGCTGACGTCGAAGGGAACGGCGCGAACCAGATCGTCGAGGGTGGTGCGCAGAGCGCAGGCCTTGCCTTCGGGAGGCGGTACACGCAGGGGGGCCACATCCGGGTGCTGAGTGCTCGCGGGAAGCTCCTCTGCGAGGACACAACCGACGAGTCCGTCAACTCCTCGCCCGCCGTCGGGAAGTTCCTCGCCCGCGGAGCGACCGGTATCGTGGCGGGCACCGGACCGACATTCCCGGCAGCCTCGCAGAACGACGAGGTGATCGCCGTCGACGCCGGCTGCCACGAAGTCTGGGCGCGCAAGCTCGCGGGGACAACCGGCACCGAGAGCCCCGCGCTCGCCGACGTGCTCGGCAACGGGCAGCTGCAGGTGCTTGCCACGACACGAACCGGCGGCGTCTACGCGCTGGACGGGGCGACCGGCGCGACGGTGTGGCACACCCGGCTGAAGCACGATGTCTACGGGTCTCCGGTCACCGTCGAGCTCGGCACAGGACGCCAGGACGTCGTCGTCGCCACGATCAACGGCTTCGACGTGTTGACAGGCGAGCACGGGCAGGTGCTGGACGCCACAGTCGTCAAGACAACCGGCTTCCAGAACGCGCCGCTCGTCACGAAGGATGCGAACGGCACGATCGGCGTCACGCTGGTCGGGTACCAGCGGAGCGGCAGCGTGGTGGCACACTTCGAGGTCGTCGGGTCCGACGACCGCAACGTCGACGGGCCCGGTACCTGGCCCCAGTTCCACCACGACTCGCAGCTGACCGGGAGCGCGGTCACGCCGATCGCCGCGGCGTCGCCGGCCGTCTCTGGGATCTCCAGGTTCGGCGCCCGGGCCCCCAGAAGTCGACGAGGAGCGCCCCCTCAGCCAGCCTCGCTGTGGCCGTCCTCGACGACGAGGCAGAACGGGTGGCCGGCGGGATCGGCGTGCACCATGAACCTGCCGCCCTCCTCTTCCACCGGGCCGCCGAGCGCCGTTGCTCCGAGGGCGACGGCACGGGCGCTCGCCGTCCCGAGGTCGGCGACGGTGATGTCGAGGTGGAGCTGCTGGGGGTCCCCGTCCGGCCATCGGGGGGCGCGGTAGCCGTCCACCCGCTGGAAGGCCAGCTTCATCGCGGGGTCGCAGAGATGGACCTCGCACCAGTCGGGATCGTCGTGGTGCCAGCGACCGCCCAGGAG
>JAKATJ010000066.1 GCA_021828005.1 Actinomycetes bacterium
GCTGCGCCGCGTCGCCGTAGACTGACGCCGATGCCGAGCTCGGATCTCGAGCACGTCTACGAGCTGAAACGACAGGGCGACCTCGACGGGGCGGTCATCGCGCTCGACGGGCTGCTCGGCACCAATCCGCACCCGGCGATCCTGGCCGAGCTGGCTGAAGTGCAGCTGCGAAGGGGGAAGGTCGAAGAAGCGTCGGCGGCTCTCGACCAGGCCGAGGCCGCTGCGGGGACGACCGCCTTCACGGCCCGTCTGCGAGGGGATCTCGCCCTGCGGGTGGGACGTCACGAGGACGCTGCGCGCAGCTACCAGGACGCGATCGCCCTCGGGGACCGCCGCACGTGGACGCTCGTCCAACTGGGACGGGCACGCCTCAAGCTCGGCGACCTGGCAGGCGCGCGAGGCGCGGCCGCCCAGGCCGTGGAGCGGGAGGCGACCTCGTCGGCAGCCTGGGTGCTGCTCGGCGACCTCGAGAGCCGCGAGGGCCGCCTGGAGGAGGCCGAAGCCCTGTACGCCAAGGCCGTCGAGCACGCCCCCGACGACCGATGGGCCTACGCGAAGCTGGTGGAGGCGCGACTGCTTCGCCTGCCCCCCGAGAAGAGGGAGAGGGAGGCGTCGGTTCTCCACAAGACGGCCGGGGTCGACAACCCGCACCTGACCGGAGTCCTGGCCCGGATGCACTCCGAGGCGGGCGACGAGTCGGCGGCCGCAGCTGCGTGGCGTCAACGTGCGGAGCGGACCGGGGACCTCTACGCCCGCAAGATGCACGGCTTCGCGCTGCGCCGGGCCGGGCAGCTGGACGAGGCCGCTGCCGTCCTCGGGTCTTGCCTGCTCGAGGACCCCGAGAACGTGATCCTCTTCCGTACCTACGTCCACCTGCAGCATGGCCGTGGGGCGCTCGACGAGCTCCGGCGCACCCTGGAAACCTTGCTTCCTACCGCCGGTCGCCGCCGGGGAGCGGTGTACGGCGTGCTGCGCAAGCTGCCCCAGCCGGGGCCCCCCACCCCTGCGCAGACGGGTACTGGGGGAGCCGGCAGAGCGTCGACCGCGACCGGTGCGCGGCCGGTGGCCGCCGACCCCGGTCCCGCCCCGGCCGCCGCATCCCGCGACCTGTGATCGCACCGCGCCTGGGCGACGTCGTCGAGGTCGCCGACACCGAGACGGTCGTCCGGCTGGACGGCAGCACCGGCCGTCTCGCCCAGCTCGTCCTCACCGGCGACGTCTCGGGCAGCCTCTCGAGCGTCCTTGGCGCAGCGGGCGGCGACTCGGGCACCGGAGCCGCCTTCTTCGTCGTGGGTCCGTTCGGATCGGGCAAGTCCCACTTCCTGGCCGCCGTGGGCGAGATCGCCGCCGACCCGCTCGGTGCCGCGCAGAAGTCGGCTGCGGCGGCGGGCTGGTCCGACGAGCTGCGTAGCGACGCCGCCAAGGTTCGGCCCTCGCTGGTCGTCGCCGTGCCCCTCGTCGAGTACCGCGCCCAGGCGAGGCTCGAAGACGTCGTAGAGGAGCGGGCGTGGCGCGCGCTCGGGCAGCCGCCGGCCGGACCTTCCAACCACCGCGCCGCGGCCTGGGACGGGTTCCTGTCCGCCGCCCGCGCAAGCGGGCGAGCCGGCGTCGTGCTCCTTCTCGACGAGCTCAGCGAGTTCCTCCGCGCGAAACAGGGCCCGTCGCTCACCGAGGACCTCAGGTTCCTGCAATTCATCGGCGAATGGTGCGGTTCGCACCCGGTGGTCGTCGTGGCGGCGCTCCAAGAGAGCATCGAAGAGGTGGCGAACGTCAGCCAGAAGGAGCTCGCTCGGATCCGCGACCGCTACCGCCCCAGCCTCACCCTCTCGATGCGCCACATCGAAGACCTCGTGCACGGACGGCTCGTCCGGATCAAGCCAGGCGGAGAGGTCTGGGTCCAGGAGGCCCACGCGGCGCTGTGCGCCGCGTTCCCATCGAGCCAGGTGCCCTACGAGAGGTTCGCTCGCTGCTATCCGCTGCACCCAGAGACCCTCCGCCTCCTCGAAGGGCTCCGGTTCCTCTTCTCCCAGCACCGCGGCGTGGTCGACTTCGTGTGCCGGAGCGTGAGGGACTCGCTCGATGAGCCGGCCTCGGTGCTCGTCACGCCCGACCGGGTGTACGACCACTTCGCCGGGAGGCTCCACGAACGACCGGAGACGGCGCGGCTGGCCTCCACCGTCGTCCCGTACTTCGAGCGGGCCCTCGACGAGCTGGTCGACCCCGATGACAGAGCGCTGGCGCTGCGCGCCGTGAAGCTGCTCGTGCTCCTCACCGCTTCGCCTCTGGAGCGGCCGCGGACGGCCGCCGAGCTCGCCGCCATGCTCGGGGTCGTGGTGAGCGACATCGAGCCGTCCGCCAACGCGGCGTACCTGGAAGCCGCCGTGCTCAGACCGGCTGCTGAGCGCGGCGCGTACGTCGTCGCCCACCCGGGCCCGCCTCCCACCTATGAGGTCGATGCAGCCGCCGACGCGGCACTCGTCTTCGCAGGGCGGGTGGCCCAGGTCCGCGCCGAGCTCCGCCGGGGGGATCGGCGTCTTGTCGACACCCTCACGACGCTGGGATCGACCACGTCCCTGCCGCTCGCCACCATGGCGCAGCTCGGCGCCTCGCGCCGGGAGCTCCTGTGGCAGAACACGTTGCGCTCCCTCGTCGTCGACGTGACCCGGCTCGTGGAGCTCACGCCGCAGGACGCGCAGTCACGGGTCGCCGGCGCACGGGCCGCCGGTGCCGAAGGATGCGTCCTGGTTGGCGAGGTCGAGCTCGCTGCCGGCGAAGCCGCCGACGCCAGGGCTGCCGCCGCCGCGGCTGCCGAGACGGGCCGCATGGTCCTCTGGGTGCCTGCGCTGCCCACCGAGCCCGAGCTGGACACCCTTCTCGACGTGCACGCCCGGCGACAAGTGCTCGAAGACGCGCGCCGCAGTGGCCACGCTGAGCTCGTCGACCCAGGCGAACGCGCCGCAGAGGCAGACACCACTCTGATGCGCGATCTGCTTCGCCGCTTCTACTTCGACGGCGCGCTCGTGTACCCGCCCGCCGAGGACGGTGTGGGGTTGGCGACCGGAGACGGGCCAGGCCGGCCTGCAATCGATCTGCCGTCACTGGCGGGCCTCGCGTTCGAGAAGCAGCTTCCTCGGATCGCCGATCCGCTGCTGTCCCGTATCCACCCCCTGCACGCGCAGCTCGCGCCCCGTGGGGAGCTCGTCGGCGAGCACCTGCTGCGGCGCCTGGTGCACGACGTCCTCCCGCTCGGGCGGGTGCCGGCGGCGGCGATGTCGCAGCTGCGCCCGCTAGTCGACGGGTACTTGGTGCCGCTCGGGCTGGCCCGATCCCGCAAGGACGGCGCCACGATCGCCCCGGACCCGGGGAGAAGCCCTGCGGTCGCCGAGCTGCTCCGCCTCACCGCAGACGGAGCCGTCCGCTCCTCGGAGATCGTGGCAGAGCTGGCCGACGGTCCGCTCGGTCTGACCACCCCCGAGGCCCTCTTGGTCTTGAACGCGTGCGTGGCTGCCGGGCTCGTCGAGATGGTCCGTGGCCGCAAGCGCCATGCCGAGCCGTTCCTCGCCATCACGTCGACCGATCGGCTCATGGGCGGGGAGCTCGTCGAAGGGGCGGTGCGCGACCTCGTGGGTCGTCTGGGACCGGTCTTCGGCCCGGGCCCTTTCGACCCGTGGACCAGCGCGACCCAGCGAAACGCCTGGAACTACGCACAGGCGTGGATCGAGACGCGCCGCGAGGAGCTGGCCCAGGTGGCCGACGGCCTCGAGGCGATGGAGAGCGTGCTCGCGTTCGGCGGAGCGGACCCTGGGCCTGTTCGCGACGACCACGAGACGGTGGCGGCGGTCGTCGAGGCAGCAGGCGGAGCGACGGGGCCGGCCGAGGGGTTGCGCACGTTCGCCGCCGCGATCGACGATCCGGACGCGTTCGTCGGCGCGGCCAGGCGGCTCTCACGGACGGCCCGGTTCTTCCGCGACGACCTCCGCAGAGTCGAGGAGGCCGCGGGCTATCTCACACACCCCGACTTCGTCATCCCCGAGGACCACGAGGTCCTGCTCTCTCTGCGCGAGGACGTTCGCCGTCTCATCGGCGACGTCCTCGGCCTCGCCTCCGAGGACCGCACGGACGTCCTGTTCCAGGCGATGCGGGAGCTGCGCGGCGCGTACCTCGCCGTCTACCAGGAGGCCCACGACCGCTACTACTCAGCAGCCAGCCCCCAGGCCGCAGCATCGGTGCGTTCGGAGCCCGCCTATCGCGCCCTCAGCGCGCTTTCGTCGATCGGTGCGGTCGCGGTGCCGGACGACCGGGTGAAGGTCGACCGCGCCCTGGCCGCCGCCGTCCCCACTCCCTGCACCCGGCGGGTGGACCACGAGCTCATGTGGCGCCCGCTGTGCTCATGCGGCTTCCGCCTCGGCGACCCGCTCCCCGTGGTCGACCTCGATGCCCTCGTGCAGACTTGCGTCAAAGGGGTCTCCGAGCATCTCGAGGAGCTGGCGGGCGCCGACATGCGCGGACGGCTCGCGACCGCCGCCGACGACCTCGAGACCCTTGGGCGCGCCGAGCTCGCAGCGGACCTCCGGCGCTTCCTCGTGCTCGCCGACGCCGGCAGGTCCGAAGATCTGCGATCCCCCGACCACGCCGCCGCGGCGTTCAACGAGCTCGCCTCGCTCCTCGGCGAGGAGCTCCGTCGCACCGTCCAAGACGTCCTCGCGGGCACGCAGCTGATCGTCACCAGAGATCTCGCCGCGCTCCGCGAGGACCTCATCGGACGACGCTATCCAAAGCGCCGTCTGGTCGAGCTTCTCCATTCGTGGATCGACGCTGCCGGCGACCTGCCGCCCAACGGCTTCGTGGAAGTGATCGACAGCGCGGACGCCGAGGGCGGCAGACCGGAGCCTCGCAGCTCCACCGGCGGTGCCGGTGACGGTCGCGCGGGCGTGAGCGGGCGGCACGGGCAGGGGGGGATGGGCCTCCTCGGCGAGCGGTGGCCGTCGCTCGCTGCCCAGCTCCCTGCCAGCCGGCGCTGGGAGGTCTTCTGGCTCGCGGCTTGGTGGGCGGCGAAGCCGGACCCGCCGCCGTGGCTCCCGGCGGCGTTGCTCGCCGAGCGCGACCAGCTCGCCGGAGCGGCGAAGGCGATGCTCTCCGACCCCGACGGCCTCTCCACCCTGGCCGAGGTCGACCGGAGCGTCGGCCCTGACACGGTCATCGGCGGCCAGATCGCCGCCGTGCTCGATCTTGCGGCGGCGAGCGCCTCCGACGTCCTGGGTGTGCTGACCGGCGAGTCACTCCTGCGCCACCCGGTCCGGCTCTCCGTTGACGCGCTGCTGCGGCGTCTTGCCGGCGACTGGCAGCTCGTCGCCCGCCTCGGCCATCCTGACGTTGCAGGCCTCGAGGCAGCGCACGCCCTCCTCCAAGAAGGCGAGCTGGCTGCGCTCACACTCGTGCTCGAAGCCGGTCAGCATCTGGCCGAGGTCGAGCGCCGTCTCCCTGGCGCCTCTGCGTCCGAGCTGGTCGAAGACGTCTACGGCGACCACGCCGCCGCGGTGCCCCGGCTCCTCAGCCAGGCCGAGGTGGCGGCAGCCGCAGGCTCGCTCGTAGATCCCGACGCGATCGTCGCAGTGGCCGGGGCCGCCAGGCGGCTCCTCGGAGAGGCGGACGCGGCGTTTCGTCGCCTGGCTGACGCCGGATTCCCTGGGTGCCTCGCCATCTGGGAAGTCGGCGAACTCGTCGTCCAGCCCTTGTTGGAAGCGCACGGGCGGGTGGCCGTCCTGCTCGTCGACGCCATGCGCGCCGACATCGGGCAGTGCCTAGCCGACCGACTCCGGCGCCAGCTCCCTCGGAGGGTCGTGACGCGCCGATGGGCCGTCGTCCCGGCGCCGACCCGCACCGCCGAGGCGCTGACCGCCATGGCCACGGGGGTGCCGGTCCCAGCCGGCAGTGCCGGGGACGTCCGTGGCGGCTCGCCGATCGTGCCCTTCGGGCACCTGGGATACGAGGCGTCGATGCTCGTAGGAGCCGACCGTGACCACCATGCGACCGATCTGCGCCAGCTGTGGACCGACGGGTCGCCGCTGTCCGTCGCGGTGGCGACGGGAGTCGACGAGCGGCTCCACCGCACCTCCTCAGAGCTCGCAGGCCTGCTCTCGGACGTGCTCTCGGGGCTCGAGCGCCGCGTCGTCCCGTCCCTCTCGTTCCTGCCCGACCAGGTCCCGCTCGTCGTCGTGGCGGACCACGGCTTCCGGGAGAACCCGTCATGGGGGCTCGGCCCCGAGGGCCGCTACGTGCATGGAGGCACGTCGCTCGAAGAGAGCGTCGTGCCGGTCTTCGTGGCCATGGGCTGACCGAGCCTGCGCCGGCCGCTCGGGAGCCAATGCCGTCTGGGAAGGCGCCCCATCGGGACGGCGAACCTGCACGGCCTTCGGCATCAAAGGGCCCGATGCACCCGCTGAGGAGAGCATCGGCCACCCGCCGGGATCCCACGTGAACAGTTCCCGCATGGGAAGAACGCGCATGGGAAGAAGAGGCGAGGCACGTCGGCCTCCGCCTGCTGCTGGCCGAAACCGCTGGATGCCGACGTCTACAGCGAGCGCTGGTAGCGTCGGGCGTGCTCTCGAGGAGGCGCCGGTTTGCAGCCCACTCGGGCCCGGGACCTCGAGGGGATGGCCCGAGCTCGGGGCGCCATGTCACCGAGGACGTGCCGCAGCCGTGAGCAGGCGCCCGGCATGAGCGAGGCGTTCGGCGGCCCCGGCATCCCGCCCACGTGGACCTCGAGCGCGAAGGACGCGGTGACGCGGGCCCTTGGTCCGGCCCGCCTCTGGGCGACGGTCGGACAGGGCGTCGTCAACGAGGTCTACTGGCCCACCACGGGCCAGCCGCAGCTCCGCGACCTGGGCTTCATCGTCGCCGGAGAAGGCTTCTGGGCAGAGGTCAAGCGCGTCGGCCGCTACGGCGTGACGACTCCCGAGCCGTACGTCCCACTGCCAAAGATCGTGCACGAAGGTGACCGCTACCGCCTGACCCTCGAGGTGCTGCCCGACCCTCTGCGCGACGTGCTCCTTGTGTCGTACCAGCTCGAGGGGGAGGACGTGGTCCTCTATCCCCTGCTCGCGCCACGCTTGTCGGAGAGCGGCGTCGCCAACACCGCCTGGGTCGCCGACGGGCTCTACGCCGACGGCCGTTCGCAGAGCCTCTGCCTCCTCGCAGACGCCGGCTTCACGCGCGCCAGTGCGGGCTACGTCGGTGCATCCGACGGCTGGCAGGACTTCGCCGCGAACGGGAGGATGACCTACGCCTTCGACCGCGCCGGCCCAGGCAACGTCGCCCTCATGGGTGAGGTGGACCAAGCGCGCGGCGTGCTGGCCCTGGGCTTCGCCGAGACCCCGGAGGGTGCCCGGACGCTGGCCGCGTCGAGCATCGCCGAGGGGTACGGCACGATCCGCGAACAGTTCTGCGAGGGCTGGCTCGAGTGGAGCAGGCGCCTCGAGCTCCCGCAGTCGACACCCGAGCTCGCCCGCGAAGGCGCCATCTCGGCGGCGGTCCTGCGCGTCCACGAGGACTGCACGTTCCCCGGAGCCATCGTGGCGAGCCTCTCGATCCCCTGGGGCGACTCCCGCGACGACCCAGGTGGCTACCACCTCGTCTGGACGCGCGACGCGGTCGAGGCCGCCTTCGGGCTGCTGGCCGCAGGCGAGGTGCAGGACGCGAGCCGGGTGCTCGCCTACCTGGCCGCGACCCAGCGGCCGGACGGCGGTTGGTACCAGAACTTCTTCCCCGACGGCAGGCCCTACTGGAGCGGGACCCAGCTCGACGAGGCGGCCTTCCCGATCCTGTTGGCCGAGAAGCTCCGCGAGCTCGGGCTCCCCGACGCGGCGGCACCGGGCCGCATGGTCGCGAGGGCCGCCGCCTTCGTCGCGTCGAAGGGGCCGGTCAGCCCGCAGGACCGCTGGGAGGAGAACCCGGGCTCGAGCCCGTTCACCCTCGCAGTCGAGGTCTCCGCGCTGGTGGCCGCCCAGCACTGGCTCGGCGCCCGGGACGGAGCGTACGCACGGAGCCTCGCCGACTGCTGGAACGAGCGGATCGAGGAGTGGACCTACGTCCAGGCGACGGAGCTGTGCCAGCGTCTCGGCCTCGACGGCTACTACGTGCGGATCGGCCCGCAGCTCTCCGCTGGTGGTCTCCGGGGCCGCGTCGAGGTGCGCAACACGCCCGGCGTCGTCCTGCCGGCGGCCGCCCTCGTCGGCATGGACTTCGCCTATCTGGCTCGTCTCGGCCTCCGCTCGGCCGGCGACGCCCGGATCCTCGACACCCTCGCGGTCGCCGACGCGCTGCTCCGGGTCGAGACGCCCTGCGGCCCCGTCTACCACCGCTACAACGACGACGGCTACGGCGAGCACGCCGACGGCAGCTCCTACGACGGCACCGGGATCGGTCGCGGCTGGCCCCTGCTCGTGGGCGAGCGGGGTCACCTTGCGCTGCTCGCGGGCGACGACCCCCGCCCGTACCTCGAGGCGATGGCCTGCATGACCGGTCCCGGCGGTCTCCTCCCCGAGCAGGTGTGGGATGCGCCGGCGATCCCGGCCACGAGGCTCGTGCCCGGCAAGCCGACCGGCAGCGCGATGCCCCTCGTGTGGGCCCACGCAGAGTTCTTGAAGCTCCTCGTCGCACGTGAACGCCACCGGCCGGTGGAGCTGCTCGACTGCGTCTGGCAGCGCTACGCCGGCAAGCGCCCCGAAGCTCCCACATGGTTTTGGCGGTCCGACGTCCCCTTCGACACCCTCCCGAAGGGCCGATCGCTCATCATCGAGGAGCAGCGGCCCTTCGCGCTCCATTTGGGCTGGGACGGCTGGCAGCGGGTCGAAGAGCACGCCTCACGGCCTCTCGGCCTGGGCATGCACGGAGTCCGGCTGCACGCCGCCCAGCTGCCGCCCGGAGCCGTCGTCAACTTCACCCGCCGCTACGACGACTCGGGATGGGAGGGCGTCGACCATTCCGTGACGTGCGAGACGCCGTAGCGGTCGCTGGCGAGCCGCGGGACAGGCGCCCCTGCCCCTCGAGCTCCCGGCTCAGGCGCTGAACGCCGCGGCCGAGGCCCGGGCCGCCCTACGAAGCAGCCATGCCCCGGCCAGCGTCACCACCGCCCCGCACAGCGCGGCCGCCGCGGCCACGAGCCAGGCATCCGCGTACGAGCCGTGGGCGACCACCACCCCGATGAGCACGGGTCCGAACACGCCGCCGAGCCTGCCGCCGACCTGGGTGACCCCAGTCGCGACGGCCGGGGTGTCGGCGTGCGAGCGGACCACGGCGAAGTTGAACAGCCCGTTCCACCCCCAGCCGATCCCGAGGGCCACGATCGCGCCCGCGGCGAACAGCAGCCGGTCGTCGAGCGCCGCGCCTGCGGCCAGGGCCGCGAAGCCCACGACCCCGATCCCCATCATCGTCGAGATCACCCTGAAGTGACCCGCGCCGCGACGGTCGGCTCGGACCCCGCTCGCGATGCGGCAGACCACCGCGACGACGCTCGCGAGCGCCACGACCAGCCCTGCCGTCCCCTTCTGGTAGCCGATGTGCACGGCGGAGCTGACCAGGAAGGCGAGGCACCCGCTCGTCGCCAGCAGCCCCAGCCCGAGACCGGCTGCGAGCACGGCCAGAGCGGCCGTGTGAACCTCGGTTCGCGGCTGCAGACGGTGCCGGCGACGCCGTTCTGCGAGCGAGGTGCGGGACGCCGGGATCGCCCAGGAGGCCCCGAACGCCACCGCTCCACCGAGGGCGAACGCCCACCGCCACCCCACGCTGAGGGCGACGGCCGGGACCGCGAGCCCGCCGAGGAGCGAGGCGAACGGCACCGCCGACTGCTTGATGCCGAACGCGAGCCCTTGACGGTCCACGGCGCTTCTCCGGGCGAGGAACAGGTTGGTCCCCGGGTTCATGATCCCGCTCAGCGCCCCTGCGAGGAACAGCAGCACGCTGAGAAGGGCCCACGAGGAGGCCGCCGAGGCGATCGTGAGCTGGACGGCGCAGCTTGCGATCAGGATCGCCCTCATCACCCGCGCCCCGCCCACGGCTTCGGCGAGCCAGCTACCGGGCACCGAGCTCATCGCCGCGCCCAGGTAGTAGGCGCCGATCGCCAGGCCCAAGTCCGCAGCTCCGAAGCGGAGCGAGTGGCGCACCTGGATGGCCATGGTCCCCACCAGGTACACAGGCAGCCCGCAGGCGACCGTTCCTAGAACGACCGCTCCGAGGTCGCGACGGCTGCCCTTTGCACGCTCGCGTCGGGCCCGCCCCTCGACCTGCCCGCTCGAGGGGCCATCGCTCGCGCGGCGCCGCACCGCTACCTTCTCGCCGCCCGAAACGCCCTCACCACGGCCGACGGTACCGCGCTGGTGCGGCGGCGGTGTCGCAGAGACCGAGCCGGCCCGGCCCGGCTCAGCTCGTGCTCGCCCGATCCTCGCCCGGCCCGTCCGACGGGTCCAGCTGGCGAAGGTAGCCCTGCTCGACGCTGCCGTCGGCGAAGAACCCGGCGATCGAGTGGAAGCTGTTCCCGAACCTGATGATGCGCTCGGCCATCGCGAGCTCCCGAAGGAGGTCGGGGACGCCGAGGGCGTCCAGCGCCTCCCGGGCGAGCCGGCGGTCCTCCTCGGTCACGTCCGGACCGCTCGACAGCCACTCTGCAAGGGTCTCGGCCATCGCGCCCACGTCGCGGCGTCCGGTTGCCACACCCAGTCCGTACCCGAGGTGAGCCGGCGCATGCAACTCCGCCCACATCCACGCGGCGATCCACCAGCCCGTCAGAGGGCAGCGGATCGATCCTTCTACGCGGCGTTCTCCAGACTCTCGTCGGACGCGTGCGGACGGCGGATCAGGACGGCGAGCGGCGTGCGCTCGACGACTTCCGCCACCGAGTAGCCGATCGGGCGAGCTGCGGAGACGATCGACACGACGACCATGCCGAGCAGGAGCCCCGCGACGACGTCCCCGGGGTAGTGGGCGCCGACGTAGACCCGGGCGAAGCAGAGGAAGAGGCCGAGCACGGCCGACACCACGACGAGGGTGAGCATCGCACGCGTGACGCCACGAGGACGCTCCACCGATGCGACCCCGCGGCTCGTCCGGACGCCGTACGGCCAGCTCTCGGGCTTCGCTCGGCGAACGACGAGACCGAGGGACATGACCAAGGCTCCGGCGACGACCGCGTGGTCCGACGGGAAGGCGTAATCGTTGGCCTTCGCGACCAGCACCAGCGCGTGCGGAAAGGTGTCGTAGGGGCGGGCCTCCTGCGCCGCGTGGCCCACGAGCTGGTTCAGCCCGAGGGCGACGAGGGAGCCCGCACCGCCCAAGAACATGAGGACGGCCGCACGCGTGTCCCGGCGCCACCACACGACTGCGTACCCGAGGACGTACACAGCGCTGAGGAGCGTGAGCCCGAGCCACAGAGCGTAGTCGTGCATGAACCCGTGCGCCCAGGCCGTGTGCCGGGAGAAGCTGTTGAGATCCAGGTAGTAGCCGGTGTTGAGACCCTCGGGCCAGAGCACCTTCACGACCGCGAGTGTCGCACCGGCAACCGGCATCAGCGCGTCCACGCTCTCAGCGCGCCCATCGCGACGAAGCTACTGCGTGCGGGCACCGCCGGTGAGAGGCTGGGTCCGTGGCGCGACCAGGCGGCCGGACGACGACGGTGCGCGGATGAGCGGGCCGCTCGGGCCGTCGGTGCCGGCTGCCGACGCCCTCGCCCATTCGCTCGCCCGCTCAGCAGGTGACCTGCTGATGGACCTGCGCCGGAGCGGCGCCTTGACGGGCAAGGCCCTCGGCGACGCGGGCGACGAGATCGCAAACGTGTTCTTGGCGCGGGCCCTCGCTGCACAGTGCCCCGCCCAGGCCGTCCTCTCGGAGGAGTCGCCGGACGATCCTTCCCGGCTCGGCCAACGGGCCGTGTGGATCGTGGACCCGCTCGACGGCACGCGCGAGTACCGCGAGGGTCGTCGGGACTTCGCCGTGCACGTGGCGCTGTCGGTCGACGGCGAGGCGAGCGCCGGTGCCGTCGCGCTGCCGGCGCTCGGCGCCACGTACTCGACGTGGCAGCCGCCCCGCTCCGCGCCTCCCCTTCGGGGACGCCGTCTCATCGTGGTGAGCCGGAGCCGCCCGCCCCGCTTCGCGCACCGTCTGGCGGA
>JAKATJ010000067.1:0-1143 GCA_021828005.1 Actinomycetes bacterium
TTCTCGCTCGGCAGTCCGCGAGTGGTGGATACCGCACCGCGGGTCGCGATCGTGGGCACGCGCTCGGCGACCCGGTACGGCCTAGGTGTCGCGGCCCAGCTGGGCGCCGACCTCGCCGCCGCTGGCGTCGTGGTCGTCTCGGGCCTCGCGCTCGGCATCGACGGCGCCGCGCACGAAGGTGCGCTCGCCGCGTGGCGTGCGACGAGCGGTCGCGAGGCGCCGGCGGTCGACACGGCAGGGGCGTCGCTCGCGACTAGTGCGTCCGGGCCCGAGGTGAGGGAGTCGTTCCCCACGCGCCGCGCCGCGCCGCCGGTCGCAGTCGTCGCGGGCAGCGTCGCAGCCCCCTATCCTCGCCAGCACTCGGGATTGTGGCGGCGCGTGGCAGAGGCGGGCGCGGTCCTCTCGGAGGCGCCGATCGGCGTGGCCGACGTCGCGTGGCGGTTCCCGGCGCGCAACCGGATCATCGCGGCCCTCTCCGACGTGGTGGTCGTCGTCGAGTGTCACAGCCGAGGCGGTTCGTTCCACACGGTGCAGGCCGCAACGGCGCGCAGCGTGCCGGTGGGCGCCGTGCCCGGCTCCGTGCGGAGCCCCGCGTCGGCCGGGACCAATGCCCTGCTCGCAGACGGCTGCTTTGTGGTGCGCGACCTGTCCGACGTCCTCGTGGCGCTCGGGCTGAGCCTGGCCGGGGCAGCTCCAGGCCGCTCGCCGGCTCAGCTGTCCGCGCAAACGGCAGACAGCCTCCCTTCGCCGACACGTGAGGTCGCGGGCGCGGTCGCGTGGGACCGGACGGGTCTCGAGGAGATCCTCGAGCAGACGGGCCTGCCGATGGACACGGTGTGCGGCGCGCTCGAACGGCTTCGAGCGGGCGGAGTGGTCCATGGCGAAGCCGGGTGGTGGGAGCGGTGCTGACGAGAAGAAGACCTCGGCGCGCCACGATCCGATCCATGTAAGTCCGCGCACGGGCCGGCCGTAAGCTCCACCGGTGGACCCGTCGCTGCGGCTCGCCGTCGAGCTCCCTCCCGTGCCGGCGGACCCTGCCACAGCGCCGGCGTCACTGGCTCCGTGGTGGCAGCTGGTCCTCGCCGCTGCCCGCGCCGGTGCAGGCGTGGTGTGGTTCACGGGCGGCCCGGGTCAGGGCGCGGG
>JAKATJ010000067.1:1243-12131 GCA_021828005.1 Actinomycetes bacterium
GTCGGGGCGCGGACCTCGCCTGCGATGCCTGCACGATCGCCGCTGCGGCGATCACGCTCCAGGATGCCGCGCTTCTCGGCGTGGTCTCGATGCTCCCTGTGGATCGGCATCCCGCGGTGCTCGCTCGGGACGTGACCACGCTCGACGTGGCCTCCGATGGTCGTGCGGCTGTGTTGCTGCGCTGGGCTTGGAGCGGCGCGCTCGGGCAGCCTTCCAACGGCGCTCAGGGGGAGGTTCCCGGAGAGCCGTCCGACGCTTGCACGTACCTGGGCGAGGCGGTGGCCGTCTGCCGGAGCGTGCTGGGGCACGACGTCCCGGTCTTCGATGGGGAGTACCTGCACGTCGCAGGGGCGGTGAACCGTCCGCCTCCGCGACGCCCTGGTGGGCCACCGATATTCGTCGAGGTTCCGGTCGGCGCCGCTGGGTTGGCCCGACGCGAGATCGGACCGGGGTTCCTCCTTCGTCAGGCGTCGTCCGCCGCGGCGACGTTCGTCTGCCCTGGCGACCCTGGTGAGATCGAGCTGTGGCGGGACCTCGCCGAGGAGTCGACCGTGTCGCTCGGGAGTGGGGACGACGCGAGCCGTGAGCCTGACATCGTGTGCCGAGCGACGCTCCCGCATGCCTGGGCGGGCGCCGCGACACAGAGCCGGAAGGCGCCGACCCGTGCGGGATCCAGCCTGGGGCCCGGATCCGAGCCCAGCCCGGGGTCCGGATCCCTTGCCGGCCTTCGCGCCCGACTGGACGCGGCGCGCGCCGCGGGAGCGAGAGGGGTGATCATCCGCGTCCCGTCGGGTCGCCTGGGAGGCGGGACGCTCCATCTGGAGAACGAAGACGCGCAGGTCCTCGTGGCCGAGCTTGCCGAGTGTTTCGAGCCGTGGCGTCGCTGACCACGGCCCGACTCGCGGGAGGTACCGTCGGACGGTGCTGATCGGCGCCCACGTGCGGACGGAGGGGGGCATCCTCCGCGCGCTCGATCGCGCCGAGGCCATCGGCGCCGATGTCGTCCAGGTCTTCACCCAGAGCCCGAGAGTGTGGAAACCTCCGCAGTACGGCCCCGATGTGCTCGCCGCGTACCGTGAGGCCCAGGCTGCGCGGCCTTCCGTGGCTGCGACCTACTGTCACGCGACGTACCTTGTGAACCTCGCGACTCCCGACGAGGCCATGTTCGAGCGCTCGCGCGCGGCGCTCGCCGCGAACCTCACCGCCGCGCGAGGCATGGGAGCCTCCGGGCTCGTCGTGCACGCCGGGAGCCACCTCGGCCAAGGGTTCGACGCGGTGGTCGGCCAGGTGGCGGGCGCCCTGCTCGCGGCCCTCGAGGCTGCAGTCGACACCGTCGGGGGGCCCGCCGCCCAGGACTCGGGGACCGGCACCTCGCCGGCGGGGGAGCCGTGCCCGATCCTGCTCGAGAACACCGCTGGCGCCGGGGGAGCGATCGGACGCAACTTCGAAGAGCTGGCCGTCCTTCTCGAGCGAGCCGACGCCCGCGACGCGCTTGGCATCTGCCTGGACACGCAGCATCTCTGGGCGTCGGGAGCCCCCTTCGGGTCTCCAGCCGAGGCCGACGACGTCGTCGCCGCGCTCGACGCGACTGTCGGGCTCGGCGCCCTGCGCTGCCTCCACCTGAACGACTCGAAGTCACCCTTCGGGGCGAGGGTGGACCGCCACGCGAACCTCGGCGAGGGGACGATCGGCGAGAAGTCGCTCGGCTTCCTGATCGGGCATCCGTCCCTTGCGGGGTTGCCGGCCATCTTGGAGGTTCCCGGGTCGGGCGGCGGCCCGAGGGCCGAGGACGTCGCCAAGGCGAGACAGGTCCTCGCCACGGGACAGCGTCAGTGGGTGGACGCGTGGGACGGGCGTGGGGCGGAGGGTGCGCACGGTAGCTTCGGGCCTGCGTCAGCGCCGAGAACGAGCTGACACGCATACGAGCCGACGTCGGCGAAACGGGGGAAGAAGGAGGAACGGTGAGCGACACCAGGATCGAGACCGACAGCATGGGGAAGATCGAGGTGCCCGCCGATCGCTACTGGGGGGCGCAGACTCAGCGGTCCCTCCACCACTTCGCCATCGGGCGGGACGTGATGCCGCGCCCGCTGATCCGCGCGATCGGGATCCTGAAAGAGGCTGCCGCGCTCGTCAACGCCGACCTCGGCAAGCTGGACGCCCACCGAGCCCAGCTGATCGCAACCGCGGCGCACGAGGTCCGCGACGGGAAGCTCGACGACCACTTCCCTCTCCGTATCTGGCAGACGGGGAGCGGCACCCAGACGAACATGAACGCCAACGAGGTCATCGCCAACCGCGCGATCGAGATCGACGGCGGCCAGATCGGCTCGAAGTCACCGGTGCACCCGAACGACCACGTGAACATGTCGCAGTCGTCCAACGACACGTTCCCGACGGCGATGCACATCGCCGTCGCGGAGGAGCTGTTCCATCGTTTGGTACCGGCGGTCCGCGCGCTCAGAGACGCGCTGGACGAGAAGGCGAAGGCGTTCGCCGGGATCACCAAGATCGGACGCACGCACCTGATGGATGCCGTCCCCCTCACCCTGGGCCAGGAGTTCTCGGGGTACGTTGCCCAGCTCGACGCCGATCTTGTGCGACTCGAGCAGGTGCTTCCAGGGATCTACGAGCTCGCTGCAGGCGGCACCGCGGTGGGGACGGGGCTCAACACCCATCCAGAGTTCGGCGTGCGCGTCGCCGAGAAGATCGCCGAGCTCACCGGGCTGCCGTTCGTCACCGCCCCCAACAAGTTTGCCGCGCTCGCCGCCCACGACGCGCTGGTCTGGGCGAGCAGTGCCTTGCGAGTGCTCGCGGGCTCCTTGAACAAGATCGCCGACGATCTGCGCTGGCTCGGCTCCGGGCCGCGCGGCGGGCTCGGCGAACTGGTGCTCCCGGCGAACGAGCCAGGCTCGTCGATCATGCCGGGCAAGGTGAACCCCACCCAGTCCGAGGCGATGATCATGGTGTCGATCCAGGTGATCGGGAACGACACCGCGGTCGGCATCGCGGGCGCTCGTGGCAACTTCGAGCTCAACGTCAACAAGCCGCTCATCGCCCACAACGTCCTCCACTCGATCGAATTGCTCGAGGGTTCGTGCGTCTCGTTCCGCAAGTTTGCGGTGGAGGGCGTGGAGCCCGACGGGGTGCAGATCTCGCGCCACTTGGAGCAGTCGCTCATGCTGGTCACCGCGCTCAACCCGGTGATCGGCTACGACAAGGCGGCCGACGTCGCGAAGAAGGCCCACAAGGAGGGCATCTCGCTTCGTGAGTCCGCGGTCGCACTCGGCTATCTGACCGGCGAGCAGTTCGACGAGGCCGTCCGGCCCGAGGAGATGACGCACCCGTGACAGAGGTGCTCGGGCCGGCGGAGGTCGACGCGGCGCTCGCAGAGCGTGGCTCGGGGTGGCGCCGCGACGGCGGCGTGCTGGTGAAGGAGGTGGACTGCGGGGACTTCGCGGGCGCGCTCGCCTATGTCCACCGGGTGGGCGCCGTCGCGGAGGCGGCGGGCCACCACCCCGACGTGGACATCCGCTGGAAGAACGTGGTCCTGCGGCTGTCGACCCACTCGGCCGGCGGGCTGACGGAGCGCGACCTGGCGCTCGCGGCGCAGATCGACGCGCTGGATGGCGGGGGCGCCTGACCGGTCGGCGCGATCATTCGAGCAGCTGCTCTTGAAGTGCGGCAACGACGCCCGCCCCCGCACCGTGTGCCGCGGCGTAGCCCTCGACCGAGCCGTTCTCGGCACGTACGCCGTCGAGGAGCGCGAGGATGTTGGCGGGTGTCGCGGACAGCATCGTGGCGGCCACGCTGCGGATCTCCTCTTCGTGATCGGGGAGGCGGGCGAGTAGCCGGCCGAGATGCGCGTCCATCGCCTGCGCGCTGAGCGCGTAGTCCTGGGCGATGGTCTCGTCAGGGACGCCGAGCAGCGCGAGGAGGAGCGCGACGAGGACGCCGGTGCGGTCCTTCCCCGCTGCGCAGTGGACGATCACCGGGCACGACCCCGGCGTCGAGACGATGGCGACCGCCCGCGCGATCTGGATCCCCGACCGGCGCGCGATGTCGAGGTAGTGCCCGGCGAACCACCCGGGGCCATTGAGGTACTCGGCGAACCCCGGCAGGTTGCCGATGAGCGGGAGGTGGTGGAAGCCGACAGGGATCTCGTCGACGGGGAAACGCTCGGCCTCGACCTCGGCGCGCGAGCGCAGGTCGATGACCGTCGCGACGCCCAGGCTGCGCACGACCGCACGGTCTGACCGGCTCAGGCGGGAGACGTCGTCGGCGCGGAAGAGCGATCGCCAGCGGGTCGACCGGCCGTCGACGGTCCGGTACCCGCCCAAGTCTCGGAAGTTCACCGCGCCCTCGAGGGTGATATGGCGGTCGTCAGGCACGGCACCCAGCGAGATCACGGTCATTCCCGCGGGGCGCTGGTGCTCAGCGTACGGGCAGGTCCCACAAGGGGAACCACCGCGAGAGGTCCGGTTCGACCGGGAGGTCCGAGCCGAGGAGCGACCGGACCCGAAGCTCGAGCTCGTTGTCGCGGCGCTCCTTGCCTACCGGGGCGAAGGGGTAGAAGGTGCCGCGCTTGAACAGGTACACGAGGTACAACGGCCGTGCCGTCGTGTCCGCGCCCCCGCCGGGGACCACGCCGAAGACCGAGCAGAGGAGCTGGGGTCCCCACCCGTTCTCGGCGAGCAACGAGTTCACGAGGTGCACCCGGTTCACCAAGTCCTCGACGTCGCTGTCGTCGAGGAGCAGCCATCGGTAGCCGAAGGCGTCTTCGGCCTGGGTGAGCAAGCCGGCTTTCGGGCCACCGCCTGGGCCACCGCTCGAGCCACCGCCTGGGCCACCGCTCGCGCCCGGCGACGTCCCCTCGGCCGTGGCCTGGCCTGCCGCGGTGGGGTCGTCGGGGATGTCGAGAAGCTGGGAGATCTCCTTCTGGACGTCCGCTGCGGACTGACCGGCCGGCGGCATCCAGCACACCCCCGCCCTTCCCGAGAGCACGAGGCCCGCGGCGGTCTGGAGCGTCACCGCGGCGGAGGGGAGGGCGAAGAGCGAGTCCAGGTTCGGACGGACTGGCTTCGTGCGCCCGAGGAGGGTGTCGAGGAGGCCCACAGGGAGAGCGGAGCGGTCCTGCCCCAGCCTCAGCGAGGTTGGCCCATCTGGGCTTCGAGCTGCGAGAGCTGGGCGAGGCGGCGCTCCAGCGAGGGGTGCGTCGAGAAGAGCGCGCTCAGCGACAGCCCACCTTGCCCGGCCTGCTGCCCCGGCCGCTGGGTGATCGCCGGGGTGAAGAAGAAGGCGTTGAAGGCCTCCGCCTTCCGCAGGTCCCTGGTCGGGATGCGGGCAATCTCGCCGGACACCTTGACGAGCGCCGACGCGAGCAAAGACGGCCTGCCGATCAGGATCGCACCGGATCGGTCCGCGGCGAGCTCACGATAGCGCGAGAGCGCCATGGTGAGGAGGTAGCTGATCGCGTAGACGACGATCGAGACCAGCATGATCGCCATCTCGATCAGCACGATCTGGCCCGCCCCCTGGCTCCCGCGTCCGCGTCCTCCTCCGCTGAACATCGCCGAGAACAGCATCATGCGCGTCATGAGCCCGGCGAGCACGCCGAGGGAGCTCGCGATCGTCATCACGGCGACGTCGCGGTGCGCCACGTGCGAGAGCTCGTGGGCGAGCACCGCCTCGAGCTCCGGCTCGTCGAGCCGTCGGAGAAGGCCGGACGTCGCGCACACGACTGCCGCCTTCGGGCTCCGCCCGGTCGCGAAGGCGTTCGGCATGTCGATGTCGGCGATCGCAACCTTGGGCTTGGGCATGTCGGCGAGCGCGCAGAGCCGGTCCACTGCGCCGTGCAGCTGCGGGGCTTGCTCGGGGCTGACGATCCGCCCGTGCATGCCCCAGAGTGCGATCTTGTCGGAGAACCAGTACTGGCAGAAGAGCAGGCCGAAAACGACGACGAACAGGACGACGAAGCTCCTGAAGACCTCCCACAGGATCGCGCCGAAAACCCCGTAGAGGATGACGAGGAAGAGCCCCGTCAAGAACATGCGGGTCGTGAGCCCTCGATCTGCGGGGATCCGTCCTGCGGTGCTCATCGTTCGATTCCTCCAGTGGCCACGTCGTCCGCCGTGGCCGGTTCAGCCGTGTTCGTTCCGGCCGTGGCCTGCTCAATTGTGGCGGCTCCGCCGCCGGTTGTGGCGTCACCCCCCGCTGCGGCTCCGCCGCCGGTCGTGGCGTCACCCCCCGCTGCGGCTCCGCCGTTCGGGGTGTCGGGCTCCTCCGCCGCGTCGATCACCGCCGGTGGCGCCTGCGCCCCGCCGCCCGCGTCAGCGGTGGGGAGCGCCCCGGCGGGTTCGCCCGCGGCGAGCTGCGCCTTCAACGCGGCAAGTTCCCGCTCGACGTGGGACCCCGCCTGGGCCTTGTCCAGCTCGGCCTGGATGTCTGTGACCGGGGTCGTGAGGTCGGTCAGCGCCCCGGAGGCGAGAAGCTCGTCCATCGCGCCTGCGCGGGCCTGCATCGACGCGATCTTGTCCTGAGCCCGTTGCATCGCGGCCCCCGCGTCGCCCATCGACGTCGAGATGCCGCTCACCGCCTCGCCGATCTTGGTCTGTGCTTCGGCGGCGGTGTAGCTGGCCTTCAGCGTCTCCTTCTTCGTCCGGAACTGCTCGATCTGGGTTTGCAGCCGCTGGGAGGTGGCGATCAGGCTCTCCTCTTGCTGGGCGACCTGCTCGTGCTGGGTCTTCAGGTCGGAGAGTTGCTCACCGACTGCCGCGCGGCGTGAGAGAGCCTCCCTGGCGAGGTCCTCGTTGCCGATGCTGATCGCCGCCTTCGCCTGGTCCTGAAGCTTGTCGGCCTGTTTCTGCAGCTGGCTGGCCTGCAATTCGATCCGTTTGCGGGCGGTCGCGACGTCCGCGACGCTCCGTCGCACCTTCTGGAGGCTGTCCAGCTGCTTCTCGTAGGAGAGGTCGAGGGTCTCTCGAGGGTCCTCCGCCCTGTCGAGCACCTTGTTGGCCTTTGCTTGGAAGATGTTCTTGGTCCGCTGCCACACGCCTGGCACGCTTCTGCCCTCCTGTGGGCCGGCTCGCCGGCGGGCCGCCGGCGCACGCTTTGAGCATAAGTCCCCACGGCCCGATGCGGGGTACGCTGCCGAGCCTCGCGACCTCGCCATTGGCTCACGTCACATCGCCCGGGAACGGTCCTTGACGACTTGTCAGACCTCGGGTGCCGGTAGCCTCACGGGCCGTGGCCGACCGCCTCTGCCTGCTGACGGTGCACGCGCACCCCGACGACGAGGCGTCGAAGGGTGCGGGGACCGTGGCGCGCTACCACGCCGAAGGCGTGCACACGGTCCTCGTGTGCTGCACCGGGGGTGAGGAAGGCGACATCTTGAACCCCGCGATGGATCGGCCCGAGGTGCGCGACCGTCTCCCCGAGATCCGCCGCCGGGAGCTGGAGACGTCGGCGAAGATCATCGGCTACGACGACGTGATCCTGCTCGGCTACCGGGATTCGGGCATGCCGGGCTCGGAGGCCAACACCCGGGCGGACGCCTTCGTCAGCGCACCTCTCGAAGAGGCGGTAGGCCGTCTCGTCAGGATCATCCGGCGGGAGAGACCCCAGGTGATGGTGACGTACCCAGAAGACCAACGCGAGTACCCGCATCCCGACCACCTTCGCGTGCACGAGATCTCGGTGGCTGCCTTCGACGCCGCCGGGGATCCCGAGCGCTACCCCGAGGCGGGCCCAGCCTGGGCGCCGTCGAAGCTCTACTACACCATGTGGCCGCGCCGGCGCATGCGCGAGATGCACGAGAAGTTCCTCGAGCTCGGGCTCGAGTCGCCCATGGACGAGGACCGGCTCGAGCGGATGCGGCGCGACGAGCCTTCGACCACGTCGATCGACATCACCGGCTTCGTCGAGGTGCGCAGCGACGCGCTGCGCGCGCACGCGACGCAGGTGGACCCCACCTCTCCGTACTGGTTCGGGTTGCCGCCCGAGGTCCTCCGCACGATCTACCCGTTCGACGACTACTACCTCGTGCGTAGCCGCGTCGGTCCCGTGCCCGCCGGAAGGGGTCCCGGTGCCGACGGCGCGGAGGCCGACTCTGCGGAGGCCGACTCTGCGGAGGCCGCGGGTGCTGGCCGCGCGGACACCGGACCGGCGCAGGAGGACGACCTCTTCTCCGGATTGCGCTGACGGTCCGGATCGCGGCGATCCAGGTGGTGCGGCCTCCGGCCCGTCAGCCGGCCCGCACCAGGTTCCGCAACGCGCGGTAGCCGACGAGCACCACCCCTGAGCCCTCCAGTGCCTTGGCCAGCGTCCCGTCGCCGCAGACGAGCCTGTGGTCGTCCACCCGTGCCTCCCAGTCGCCGGCGAGCGCGCGGAGCTCGGGGGTGTCGACGGCGGGATGGAGGCGCAGCTCGGTGACGCCGGGCTCGAGGGCCGCCAGGCGGGACGCGAACGACTCGGGCGAGCCGTGGCGACGAGCGGGCAGGACGCGGTCGACGAAGACCACCCCTGCGTCCTCGGCCACCTCGCTCGCCGGGAAGCCGAGTCGGGTGGGGTGCCGGCCGCCGGCGATGCGGACAGGGAGGCCGAAGTCGAGAGCGAGCTCGAGGTAGACGTCGAAGAACTCCGGGCGAAGGAGCAACGTGTCCATGTGCGCGTCGAGGTGGCTCACGTCGAACCCCCACAGGATGGCGCGCTCCACCTGGGCGCGGCACTCCCTGCGGACCTCGTCGACGTCGGCGTGGTCCCAGAAGTCCTCGATCGTGCGCGGGAACCCGCCGTCACCGTCGAGGAGCGAGGGGGAGTGGGTGATCGGTCCCCAGCGGTACCGCTCCCACTCGGCGTTCACGGTGAGGTGGACGCCGACGTCCTCGCCCCGGTAGCGCGCCGCGGCGTCGCGCGCCCAGGGGCAGGGCACCATGAGCGTGGCGCTCGTCACGGTGCCGGTGCGAAGGCAGTCGTAGACGCCGACGTTGGCCGCATGGCACAGCCCGAGGTCGTCGGCGTTCACGATCACGAGACGGGCGTCGGGTCGATGGCCGAGCCGCTCCGCGATGGAGGCGCTCATAGCGTCACGTCCCTCGCACGCCGTCTGCCAGGAGCGCGGCGTCCTGGGCGCGAGCACCCTCTGCGAGCTCGAGCCGGTACGACTCGAGCGAAGTCGCAAGGGCCGTGTCGGAGGTGGCGAGGATCCGCAGCGCGAGGAGCGCGGCGTTCTCCGCTCCGTTCACCGCGACGGTCGCGACGGGAACGCCGCGGGGCATCTGGACGATCGAGAGCAGCGAGTCGAGCCCCGAGAGCTGCGCGAGCGCCACGGGCACGCCCACGACCGGGAGCGTCGTCGCCGCGGCGAGCATCCCGGGGAGGTGCGCCGCGCCGCCGGCCCCTGCGACGACGACCCTGAGCCCCCGACCCGCGGCGGTGCGCCCGAAGGCGAGCATGTCGTCGGGCGTGCGGTGAGCCGAGAGGACGCGCACCTCTCGAGGGACCTCGAAGCGATCGAGCAGCGCGACCGCGCCGCGAAGCACGGCAAGGTCCGACGAGCTGCCCATGACGACCGCCACGAGCGGCCTGCCCGGAGCGCCGGGTCCGAGCGCCGGTGCGGGCTCGCCGGCCATCACGAGGCGGCCACGTCGAGGGAGTCAGGGATCGGCGTGCCGAGGGCCTGCGCGGCGGCCCACGCTCGCGTCCGCACGTCCGCGGGTTCGTCGCCGCACACCGTCACGTGGCCTAGTTTGCGCCCCGGACGCGGAGTCTTGCCATACAGATGGACGTGCGCTCCGCGGACCGAGAGTGCGGCTGACATGCGGTCGCCGAGCAGCGCTTCGCCGAGGACCACCTCGGCGGACGGCGCGCCGAAGACGTTGACGCTCGCCACGTGGGCCGCGCGAGGCGAGGTGTCCCCGAGCGGATAGCCGAGCACCGCGCGGACGTGGTTCTCGAATTGCGAGGTCGTCGCCCCCTCGATGGTCCAGTGCGCCGAGTTGTGCGGACGTGCGGCGATCTCGTTCACGCAGAGACACCCGTCCGAGGAGAACAGCTCGACCGCGAGCACGCCGGTCGCGTCGACGACCGCCGCGACCTCCTGGGCGAGCGCCGCCGCACGGCTCGCCAGGTCCGGGTCGAGGCGTCCGGGATAGCGCACCTCGCGGCAGACGCCGCCGACCTGTGCGGTCTCGACCGGCGGCCAGGCGACCGACGCGCCGTCCAAACCGCGGGCGACCACGACCGCGAGCTCGACGTCGATGTCGACGTGCGCCTCGACGAGGAGGGGGGTCCGAGCGCTCGCCGCTTCCTCGCACAGCGCACGGGCGGCGGCCTCACCGTCGACCGACCAGACCCCCTTCCCGTCGTAGCCGCCGCGCACCGACTTCACCACGACCGGCCAGCCCTCGAGAGCGGCGAACGTGCAGACCGCCGCGGCGAGCTGCTCGGGGCCGCGGGCGTCACCGGCGAGCACCTCGTAGTGAGGGACCGGCAACCCTTCTGCCGCCAACCGCGCGCGCATCTCCGCCTTGTCGACGGCGACCCGCAGCGTCTGTAGACCCGGACGGAGCAGCGCCCCGTCGCGCTCGAGCTGGTGCAGCAGCTCGAGGTCGACCTGCTCGTGATCGAAGGTGACGACGTCGCAGCGCGCGACGAGGTCAGCCAGGGCGCGACCGCCCGTGGCCTCGCCCAGGACCACCTCGCTCGCGACCGGGACCGCAGCGTCGTCGGCCCTTGCCGCCAGCACGACGGTCCGGACCCCGAGCCTGCTGGCCGCTTCGACCATCATGCGGGCGAGCTGCCCGGCGCCGACGATCCCGAGCGCAGGCGTCCCCCCGGCGGGGCCGGGTCCTCGGTCGTTGCCCACGACGGCACGTTACCGGTGCCTAAT
>JAKATJ010000068.1:0-7190 GCA_021828005.1 Actinomycetes bacterium
CGCGCAGCTGGCAGGGGTCTCGATCGAGCTGCTCGACTGCCCGATCAGCGGCACGGGCGCCCAGATGGCGCGCGGTGACGCCGTCTTCTACCTGAGCGGGGAGGAGCGCAGCGCCGCCGCCGTGGAGCCGCTCTTGGCCGCGTGCGGAAAGGCCGTCTTCTTCCTGGGCTCCTTCGGCAACGGGACCCGCATGAAGCTCGTGGCGAACCACCTCGTCACCATCCACAACGCCTCGGCAGCCGAGGCCCTCGTCCTCGCCCGCTGCGGCGGCATCGACCCCGCCGTCGCGCTCCCGGCCCTCGTGGCGGGAGCGGGGGACTCCCGGATGCTCGAGGTGCGCGGGCCGGCGATGGTCGCCGAGGAGTACGAGCCGCCCACGATGCGGGTCCGCACCTTCTTGAAGGACATCGGGATCATCCGCGAGTTCGCGCGGAGCGCCGGCTGCGTGCTGCCTGTGTTCGAGGCGGCGGCGCAGCTGCACGAGCGCGCCCGCGACGCAGGGTGGAGCGAGGCAGACCCCGCGAGCGTCCATGCCGTCATCGAGCGGCGCTCGCCCAACCCGGAAGCTCGACCGTCGCCTTGACCGGTGCGCGAGTGAGCAGAAGCTGACAGGGACGTCGAGGACGTCAAGGAGTCGGGGACCGAGTCCTCGAGGTCGAAGACGTCCACACCGGTCGCTTCCTACTCGGCGACCAGCTCCGGGTCCCGGGAACGACCAGCGTCACCCGGCGCCCTCGAGCGGTCAGGCCAGGAGCGCCTCTTCGTACTCGACCCGGCTGAGCACCCGTGGCGCTCCCTCGGTGACGAGCACCATGTCCTCGATCCGCACGCCGACGCCGCCGGAGTCCTCGACCCACACCAGCGGCTCGACGGCGAACAGCATCCCCGCTCGCAGCTCGGCGGGTCGGGCGCCCGGCAGCGTCTCGCCGATGTACGGGGGCTCGTTGGCTCCGACGCCGATCCCGTGCCCGATGAAGAGCGAGAACAGATGCTCCTCCAGCCCGTACCCGGCGACGGCCCGGCGCACGGCCGCCGCAACGTGCTCCGTCGTGTTGCCCGGCCGTAGCGCGTCGATGCCGGCGTGGAGCCCCTCGTAGACGGCCTGGTAGACCTGGCGTTGCCGGTCGGTCGGCCGACCGACGACAGTGCACCTGCCGATGTCGGCGAAGTAGCCGTTCCACATGGCACCGATGTCGATGAAGCACAGGTCCTGGTTGCGCAGGATCTTGTCGGTCGCGAACCGGTGCGGCGGGGCCATGTGCTCGCCCGAGGCGACGAACGGGGTCACCACGTGGGGCATCTCGCCGCCGAGGTAGTAGAGCGTCTGCATCGCGTCACCGGCAACCTCGCACTCACGGCGCCCGGCACGCGTCTCGTCGAGCGCCCGCTGGGTCACGCTGTCGCCGATCGCGCACGCCTCTTCGACCAGCATGAGCTCCTCGGGCGTCTTCACCATGCGTGCCAGCTGCATCGGGCGGTCGCCGTCGGCGATGCGGAGACCCGGCAGGTGCTGCCCGAGGAGCTCGAGCAGCGCGATGGACGCCTGGTCGATCCCCAGGCGACCGCCGGCGATCCCGTGCTCGGCGAGCAGCGGCCGCAGGGTCGCGCGGACGAATCCCTCCACGAGCTCGCGCTGCTCCATGACGGGGACCGCGTGCACCGCGCCGAGCCACGGCATGTACCTCGCCCTGTCGACCTCGCCCCCGGACGCCAGGAGCACGGGCGGTCCCTCCCGGGCGAGGAGCACGCCGTTCAGGATGGAGCTCTTGCCCGCGATGATCTGGCACCTGAGGGACGTGACGTAGCGGACGTTCTCCGACTTCCACAGAAGCAGGCCGTCGAGCTCCTCTTCGGCCATGGCCTCTTGTGCACGCCGCACCCGCTCGGTCCGGAGACGATCGAAGTCGTACCGCTGCTCCCAGTCGACCGAGAAGCTGCCCACGCCGTACGGACGGGTCGTCACGCGGTCCTCCCTGTCATCATTGCAACGAGTTCGGATAGCCTATTGCATTGGAGGCGCCGGCCGGCCGCTGCCGGAGCGGCGCCGGACGCCGCCGCGAGGCGTGGCGCTCCACCTGGGGCGGCTTCACCCATACGAGGAGGCACGATGACGACGCCTGGACCGGCGGGGAAGTCGAGTGAGCAGGTCGGCCGCATGTGGATCGACTGGGACGTCGCCATCGCGATGGACGACGGGACCGAGCTCTCGGCCGACGTCTTCCGCCCCGACGACGCCGGCCGCTACCCGGCCATCGTGTCCTACGGCCCCTACGCCAAGGGCCTTTCGTTCCAGGAGGGCTACGGGCCGCAGTGGGAGAAGATGGTGGGCGAGCATCCCGACGTCGCCGCCGGCTCCTCCAACCGATACCAGAGCTGGGAGGTGGCCGACCCCGAGAAGTGGGTGCCCCACGGCTACGCCTGCGTGCGGGTCGATTCGCGCGGCGCGGGGCGCTCCCCCGGCGTGGTCGACGTGTGGTCGCCCCGGGAGGCGAGGGACTTCGCGGCATGCATCGAGTGGGCGGCGGCACAGCCGTGGTGCAGTGGGAAGGTCGGGGTGAGCGGCATCTCGTACTACGCGATCAACCAGTGGCACGTGGCCGGCCTCGAACCCGCGCACCTGGCCGCGATGATCCCCTGGGAGGGGTTCGGCGACTTCTACCGAGACTGCTGCCGGCACGGCGGGATCCTGTCGGAGTTCACGGCCAACTGGTACGAGCGTCAGGTCGAGAGCGTGCAGTACGGGGTGGGCTCCCGCTCGGCGGTCAACCCCCACACCGGCCGCCACGTCGCCGGCGACGAGGACCTCTCCGCAGCCGAGCTGGCCGCGAGCCGCGTCGACATCGCAGGCGAGCTGCGACGCCGCGACCTCGACGGTCCCTGGTACCAGGAGCGCTCGGCCGACTGGTCCAAGGTGGCCACCCCGTTCCTGTCCGCCGCCAACTGGGGAGGCCAGGGGCTGCACCCCAGGGGCAACTTCGAGGGGTTCACCCAGGCGTCGACCGAGGAGAAGTGGCTCGAGGTCCACGGGCTCGAGCACTGGACCCATTACTACACCGACTACGGGGTCACCTTGCAGCGCCAGTTCTTCGACCACTACCTGAAGGGCGAGCCCAACGGCTGGAGGCAGGGGCCGCGCGTGCGCCTCAACGTCCGCCACCCCGGCGAGCGCTTCGTGCTGCGCGACGAGTCCGAGTGGCCGCTCGCGCGCACGCAGTGGACGACCGTGTACCTCGACGCCGCCGGCAGGAGCCTGGGCAGAGAGCTGAAGGGGCCCGCGTCGCTCGCCTACGACGCGTTGGGCGACGGTGTGGACTTCTCCCTCCCCCCCATGGAGGAGGAGACCGAGCTCACCGGCCCGATGGCGGCCACGCTCTACGTCTCGTCGTCCACGGCCGACGCCGACCTCTTCGTCGTGGTACGGGTGTTCGACCCTCAGGGCGACGAGGTCACCTTCCAGGGGGCGCTCGACCCCAACACCCCGGTCGCCCAGGGATGGCTGCGCGCGTCCCATCGCCGCCTCGACGAGGAGCGGTCGCTCCCCTGGCGCCCCTACCACACCCACGACCTCGTCGAGCCGTTGGTGCCCGGACAGGTGGTCCGCCTCGACGTGGAGATCTGGCCCACCTCCATCGTCGTCCCCCCGGGCTTTCGAGTGGTGCTGAGCGTCCGGGGCAAGGACTACGAGTACCAGGGGCCGCTCTCGGAGTTCGCCAAGACCTTCTACTACGCCAACCGGGGAGTCGGGCCCTTCACGCACAACGACCCGGTCGACCGGCCGACCGCTGTCTTCGGCGGCGAGGTCACGCTGCACACCGGGGGCGAGCATCCGTCGTCGCTGCTCTTGCCCGTCGTCCCGCCGAAGGAGCCGCCGGGTTCGTAGCGCCACTTGTCGGGCCCGGCGGTCGTCCTGTCGGTGGAGCTCGTCCCCTCTGCGGTCGTCCCCTCGGCTCAGCTGTCGGGCATGTCGAGCCAGGCGGAGAGCCCAGCTGCCTCGATGCCGGCCACCGCGCACGCCTCGTCGTTGTCGGAGGTGTCCCCCGAGATGCCGACGGCACCGATCACCGGTCCCGACGGGCGACGGATGGGCACGCCCCCGGCCACCGGGAGCATCCGGCCTCCCGACAACGTGCCCAGTGCGGCGAAGAACTCCGGCATCCGTCCGGCACGTGCGACGTGCTCGTGGGCCGGCCAGCCCATGGCCAGCGCCCCCCACGCCTTGGCGGTCGCCACGTCGACGCGCATGATGGCCGATCCGTCCGACCGCTTGGCGGCGACCACGTAGCCGCCGGGGTCGAGGACCACCACCGTCAGCGGCGCCATGCCCCGCTCCTCGCCGTGGCGGAGCGCGCCGTCGACCACCGCGGAAGCCTGGGCGAGCGAGATCGCCCAGGCGTCACCCGGCAAGGGTGATCTCCTGGACCGGGAAGGACGAGATCAGCTCGGTCCGGTCTTCGTGGACGATGAGCATCTCCTCGATCCGCACGCCGAACTCGTGGACCTTGCCGTGCTGGGTCTCGAGCGCGAAGACCATGCCGGGCTCGATTCTCTGGGGGTAGTCGAGCGACCAGATCCGCGAGATGACCGGCATGTCGTACTGGGCGAGGCCGAGCCCGTGACCCCACAGGTTGGCCGCCGCCTCGTCCTCGTCCTCGTAGCCCCACGTCTCCATCGCCGACGGCCACTTGGAGGCGATGTCCTTCGTCGTCGCGCCCGCCTTCACCGCGTCGATCGAGTCGTACAGCCACTTGAGGGCGGTGTCGTAGTACCGCCGGTGCTCGTCGGTCGGCTTCCCGCCGACGCAGAAGGTCCGGTAGTAGCACGACTTGAAGCCGTTCCAGGTGAGCGCGGCCAGGTCCACGATCACGAGCTCCCCCGGACGGATGATGCGGTCGGAGAAGTTGCGCCAGTTGGGCCAGGCGTTCGGGCCGGAGGAGACGATCACGTCCTCCACGTCCTCCATGCCCGGGATGTCGTAGAGGTATTTCATTCCGAAGGCCGTGACCTGGTTCTCGGTCAGGCCGGGCTTCATGAACTTGGAGAACTCGTAGTGCAACGCGTCGCCGATGGCGCCGACGATGCGCATCGCCTCCTGCTCGTCCACGTTCTTCACCGAGCGAGCCTCGACCATCGGGGTCATGCCGTCGGTCCAGTGGATCCCCGCGCGGTCGAAGGCTCGGATCATGTTGATGTCGATGAAGTCGACGCCGAGCGGCTGGTCCTTCACGCCGGCCTCTTCCATCGCCTCCAAGAGGGCGTTGGTGAACTTGGTCACCTGCGACTCCGATGCCGGTCCGGCCGCTCCCTTGATCCAGGAGAACGAGTGGCGCACGTTCTCCGGGGGGAGCCACGGCGAATGCTTCCTCACGTGGATGCCGATGTCGCCCTGCTCGAAAAGGATGGGCTCTCGCCCCTCCACCAGGACCGCGTAGCGCAGCCCCGGCTTCAACCGGTTCCAGCCAGGCGTGAGGGTCGAGGTGATGTAGCGGACGTTCTCGTCGTACATGCACAAGAGCGCCCCGAGCTCGTGCCGGCGCATCGCCGCGCGCGCGCGCTCGAGGCGATAGGCCCGCATGCGGGGCCAGTTGATGCGTTCCTGCCAGTCCATGCCAACGGCGCCAAAAGAAGCCATCGGATCGCGTCACATCCTTTCCACGTTGAGCACGTCACTGTAGACCTCGCTCGCCGGCGCCCCCGACGTGCGGGGCACGTCCACCGGGCGGCCGCTGCGGCCCCGGCCGACCCGTCGGTCAGCCGATGACCTCCTCTGCGATCACCTTCACGTCGCTGTCGTCGAGCAGGCCGTGGAGCTCCAGCGACCGGCGCTTCACCCGCTGGAGGATCTCCGCCTGCTGCGCGTCGTCGGCCCGGAGGCCCAGCCGCTCCAGCGCCTCGGCCACGTTGGGCGCTCCGCTCCCCTTCCCGAGCACGAGCCGCGGACCGTCCTGGCCGACCAGCGAGGGGACGTAAGGGAACGCCTCGGTGAGCGCCTTGTCACGGACGTTGCGGACCCAGGTCGAGATGATGCCCGACTCGACGTCGAACAGGCGGCTGCCGGTGACCGAGCGGTTCGACGGCTGGTCGACGCCGGCGATCGAGTTCACGAGGCGCGCGAGCGGGGTGAGGGCTTCGGTCCTCACGCCGATGTCCTGGTTGTAGAGGGTCAAGAGGGTCATCACGGTCTCTTCGAGCGGGGTGTTGCCGGCGCGCTCGCCCAACCCCGACACCGTCGTCTGGATCACGTCGGCCCCGACGGCGGCGGCGATCACGCTGTTCGCCACGCCCAGGCCATAGTCCATGTGGAAGTGGGTCTCCACCGGCACGTGGAGCCGCTCGCGGCTCACGTTCACGAACCGCTCGACGGCGTGCGGCGTGAGCACCCCGAAGGTGTCGACGAGGCCGAGGCCGTCGAGGTGGCCGTCAGCGGCGACCTTGGCCACCAGGTCGAGGTAGTCGGCCACCGAAGCCCGGGTGGCGTCGATCGGGAAGAAGGACACCTTGAGCCCCTGCTCGGCGGCATAGCGGGTGGCCTCCACGGACAGCTCGACTGCCCGCTCCACGGTCCACTGGTAGCCGAGCTCGATCAGGTGCCTGCTGGAGGGCACCTCGGTGACGACGCCGGTCACGCCGCAGTCGATCGCCAGCTTGACGTCGTCGACCGTGCACCGGGAGAAGGCGTAGATCTCCGCCGGCAGGCCGAGCTCGACGATCTCGGCGACCGCCCGGCGGTCGTCGTCGGACACCGCCGGCAGGCCGGCCTCGATGCGGTGCACGCCGGCGTCTGCGAGCGCCTCGGCGATGCGCACCTTGTCGGCGGCGGTGAAGACTACGCCCGCCTGCTGCTCGCCGTCGCGCAGGGTGACGTCGTGGATCTGGAGGCTCGGGTTGAACCGGTAGCCGCTCGCCACCTCGGGGTCATGGTTCCACGGGCTCGTGAACCACCGATCGGTGTGCCATGGCTCTTCGGGGAGCTCGACCATGTGGACCTCCGTCGTCTCGTCGTGGGGGCGACACGACCCCGTGCGCGTACGCGGGCTGCGGTCCTCTTCCAGCGAGGGTCACCGTCCAAGGTCGTCCGGGTCGTACCGCCCGATGTGGTGGCCGTTGCACCTTATCATCATCACTTGACGCTCGCCAAGACCAATGCTGTTCGACGAATCATTTGCCCCCCACGTCTCGCAGCCGGCCCGTCC
>JAKATJ010000068.1:7290-11983 GCA_021828005.1 Actinomycetes bacterium
CTCAGCGGCCCCACCACCGGCCGGTGTGGCCGGGCGGCAGGTCGACGTCGAGCTCGCGCACCTCGAGCAGCGTCCGCAGGGTGCCGTCCAGGTGGCGCAGGACGGCGTCCACGGCGGCGTCGGCGTCCTTGGCGATGACCGCCTCCAGGATCTCCGCGTGCTCGGCGTTCCCGCGCTCGAAGCGGCTCGGCTCCGAGAGGAGCGAGTGGGACACGTAGAGGGACGAGAGCCCATGGAGCTGGCGCAGGACGCTGGCCAGCCGACGGTTGCCCGACGCCTGCTCGATCACGCTGTGAAACCGCGTGTTGGTCCGCACCCACTCGCCGGCCTTCCCGACGTGCTGCATCGCGGTGACCAGCTCCACGGCTGCGACGAGGCTCGCCGGGCTCGCCTCCTTGGCCGCTTGGACGACGGCCATCGGCTCGAGCACCTTGCGCAGCTCGTACACCTCGACGAGCTCACTTCGGCTCAGCTCGTGCACCACGGCGCAGCCGTGGACGTCCATCTTCACGAACCCCTCGGCTGCCAGGCGGCGCAGCGCCTCGCGCACCGGGGTTCGGCTCACTCCCAGCGCCTCGGCGATGCGGGGCTGCACCAAGCGGGTGCCGCCGACCAGGTACCCGCTGGCGATGCCCTGGTGCAGGGTCAGGAACACCCGGTCGTGGGCGAGCAACGGCCGGGGACTGTCCGTGTCGGCGGCGAGCCCGCCGTCGGGCACGGGCGACGGGCCCCCATTGGACCGTCGGCGCATTCGTCCTCCCGTTGGCTCCACCACGTCGACACCACGCCGATCGTCGGCGTCCGAGCCTAACGTCGAGGGGGACGAAGCGGACCGCGGTCCGAAGCACCAATTCCCGTGTCGCAGAGGGTGGCGGGCACCTGGACCCGGCTGGAGCTCGCCTCGGGACGGCGCCGCGCGGTCCCGCTGCGCACGGGCGCGTGCACCGCGGCGTCGCGCCGGGGCCGACACCACGTCGTGCCCCACGCCTTGCCCCACGTGTTGCCCAGCGCCCGCCCTGGTCGGCTCACACGAGCAGCCGCAGCGCGGCGGCGACGCCGACCGCCACGATGACCCCGCGCAGCACGCCGGGCGACAGCCGCATCCCCACCCTGGCTCCGACTTGGCCCCCCACGATCGACCCGGCGGCAACGGCCGCGGCAGCTGGCCAGGAGACCGGCGCGGCAGCGACGAAGACGATCGCGGCTGCCAGGTTCGCGGCCATCGCGAGCACGTTCTTCAGGGCGTTGAGGCGCTGGAGCCCGTCGTGGAGCGCCATTGGCAGGATCGACATGAGGATCACGCCCTGGGCGGCGCCGAAGTAGCCGCCGTAGACCGCGACCGCCAGGGTGCCGCCGCGCAAGCCCCAGCCACCCTTCCCCGAAGCAGCCCGCCACCTGGAGGCGAGCCGCCGGCTCAGCGGCTGGAGGAGCACCAGCACGCAGGCGGCGAGGATGAGCCCCGGCAGCGCACGCTTGAACACCGAAGACGGGAGCGTGAGCAGCAGGACGGCCCCGAGGAGCCCGCCCACCAAGGCGACGACCGCAAGCGTCGCAGCGCGGCCGCGCTGGCCCACGAGCTGGTGACGGTAGCCCACGGCCCCGCTGATGCCACCTGGCGCGAGGCCGATGGTGTTGGACACGTTCGCCGTCAGCGGCGGGATGCCCAGCGCCAGGAGGACGGGGAACGTGATGAGCGTCCCGGAGCCCACCACGGTGTTGATGGCGCCCGCCGCCACCCCGGCCCCGAGCACCGCCACGAACACGCCGGGGGTCACCTGCGGCCGCCGCCGGTGCCGACCGCGATGGGTCGCGTGGTCACCCGCGGCCGCAGACAGCGCCGAGGGCCCCCACGACCTCGTCGAGGTCGGGGACGACGGTGGCGTCCTCGGTCACCCAGCGGTAGCGGACGACCGCGTCGGTGTCGACGAGGAAGATCGATCGCTTGGCGAGGCCGCTGTGGCCCTTCCAGCTGTCGTAGCGGACGCCGTAGGCGCTGCAGGCCTCGCGGTCCCAATCCGACAGGAGCGGGAAGTCCACGCCGAGCGAGGAGGCGAACGCCTGCTGGGAGAACGTCGCGGTGACGGCGACCGCGAGGATGCTCGCGCCCAGCTCCTCGATCTCCTTGCTCCGTCGTCCCAACTGGGACAGCTCGTCCCTTCATACGTGACCGAAGTCGAAGACGTAGAAAGCGAGCACGACCGGTCCGCGGCGCAACGTCGCACGCAGGTTCACGTCGTCGTCGAAGGTGTGCCGGAGCGTGAAGTCCAAGGCCGCGTCTCCGACTGCGGGCGGGGCGGCGGGTGGCCCAACCCTTGCAGGGCCGGTCACGCGAGGAGCTCCTCGGGCAGGGCTGCGCACCTCAGGTCAGAGTGCGCTCGAGGAACGCGACGATGGCGTCGACGGCCTGCACCTGGACGGCGTCAGGACCCCCGTCGGCCGCGATGGGGAAGATGTAGCCGTGCAGCGGATGGTCCCAGGACACCCACTGGGCGTCCTTCCCGTGCGCGACGAGAAGCTCGTAGCTCACCTGGAACACGCCCTGGAGGTGGTCGTGATCCCTCCCCATCACCAGGATCGGCACGTCGATCGGGGCGATGCGCTCGTCGGCGAGGGGGAGGTTGACCCGGGATCGCACCCACGCGGGGTCCTGCAGCTGCAGCTCTTCGATGCTGCGCAGACCGGTCTTCGGGTCGATGGGAGCCTCGTCATCGAGCGCCAGGTCGAGGAACTCGTGGTTCGCAGGCTCGCAGGCCACCCCGGCCCTGACGGTCCCGGGGTACCGGGAGGCGAGCTTGAAGAGCATCTCGCCGGCGTGGCTCACCCCGACATGGCCGAGGCGGTCGCCGTCGATCTGCGGGTGGCGGCGCACGTGCTCCAAGATCGCGAGCTCGTCTTCGAATTCGAGCGGCGACCGGTTCATGACCTCCATACCCTGGCGCCTGTCGATCTCGAGCGGGCCGCCCAGGTTGAAGCCGAGGTCGACCTCCGTGCGGTACCGGCCCCACCCGCACGCGTACCCGGCGTCGAGCAGCCGCTCGGCGATGTAGGGGCGCGCGTGCACCCAGGTGCGGAGCCAGTCGAGCCCGCCGCCGCCGTTCCCGTACGCGAGGAAGACGAAGGGGAACCGCCCGTCGTCGTCGGGCGTGCGCACGACGTAGGGCGCGTACAGGCCGTCCCGGGTCTCTGCGAGGAAGTACGCCGCCGGGCGAGCGGACCCGGCGACCTCTTCGACCATGACGGGCTGGCCCGAGTGCCAGGGCGTCGAGCTCATGGGCTCTGGGCCTTGCCGCGGGCCGTCGACCGGCCGGCCGCCGACCGTGCGGTCGCCGGGCGTGCGGCGGACGGGCGTGCGGTCGGTCCCGAACTCCAAGCCTCTCGACGGACGACGCTCATCCGGATGGCCACTCCTCCCTGCGCGTGCTCACCGAGCCTGACCCTCGAGTCTATTGGGGACGCGTGATTGGTGCTGCGTGATTGGGTCTGCACGCGGCGCAAGCTCGCCTGCCTTGCTCCGGGGGTCCTCCGGGCGCCCGCGGCTCGTCCGGCCCGCGGGCTCGCCGGTCGGTCAACCGACTTCACGGGCGCCGAGCTTCTCCCCGAGCCAGTCCGCCGCCTGGGGTCGCCAACGGTAGGTGATGTTCATGCAGACGTGGTTCCCGTCGTCGAACATCCACAACGTCGAGCTCGGCGCTTCCTCGGCGACCCGCGCCGCCTGCTCCCAGGGCACGAGCCGGTCCTGCTTGCCGAACACCACGAGCAAGGGCTGGCGGACCTTCTCGGCGACTCCCGCCAGCGAGATCTTCCGTGCGTTGGCGAACGTCTCCTCCTCGGTCGTCGCACCGCTGTGGTGCATGAAGGCCGCGCGGGAGTTGGGCGGGCGCTTCGGCACGATCTCCCCGTAGTCGTACGGGCCGCCGGCGACGACCGTCGCGACCAGGCGCGGCTCGAAGGCGGCGGCGCGCACCCCGTAGTACCCCCCGAGGCTCACGCCGAGCGCGCCGACCCTCGCCGCGTCGAGATCGTCGCGCGCCGAGAGCGCGTCGAGCACCGCCGCCACCGCCACCTCGTAGTCGTGGCGGATCACGGTCGTGTAGCCGGTCTCGCCCTGGCCCGGGCCGTCCATCGAGAAGGTCGCCATCCCGCGGCGCAGGAAGACGTTCTCGACGTGGAAGAACTCCTCCTTCGTCGAGTCGAGCCCCGGGAGGAGGAGCACGAGGGGCGGACGCTTCTCGCCCGGTGGACGCCGGAGGTTCCCGTAGACGGTCGCGTCCTCGAAAGGCACTTCCACCCGCTCGAACGTGGGATCGAGCAGCCGGAGCCCCCTGGCATGGGCCTCGACGGTCTTGTCCGACACGGAGCGGTGACGTTCGAGGTCGAGCAGCCACACGAACTTCGCGAAGTGGTAGCTGAGCGCCGCCCGCACCCACTCCTCCCCGGCGGTCCGCCGGTGCCCCGCCCCCTCGGCCTCAAGTGCGACGCTTGCGTGGACCTCTGCGTTGTCGCACCACGCGTCCAGCCAGTCCTCCCAGCGCTCGAGCGGGGAGGTGACCCGCGCGAAGTCGTTCGGGTCGACACCCTGGGCGGTGAAGCGCGGCCCCCAGTTGGCGATGGCGCTATTGATGGCTTCGTCGGGCATCTCGCTCCCCTCCCGGCCGCGCTCGGCTGCAATCGGTTGCTGGAGCGTACCCCATCG
>JAKATJ010000069.1 GCA_021828005.1 Actinomycetes bacterium
CTTCAGGGGGTGGAACGTCGTGAACAACGTCGTCGGCTCCTCACATCGGTCGGTCGGTGAGGACATGTTCACCCAGATTCGGCCGCTCGTGAGCCCGTATTCTGCGGCGACGCTCGTCCTCGACCCGCTCGTCGCTCGACACCTCGAGAGCGATCAGGGCTTCAAGACGAAAGCGGAGTTCTGCCGGTGGCTCTCCGAGCATTTCAGACTGCCCGCACGCGAGTACTGGGACAACGACGTCGTCGACATGCTCGTGGGTCCGCTCGCCGCCCGGGGAGTCGAACCATACGCGACGTGGCGAAAGCTTCCCCCGGACACCCTCATCGCTCCGTACGACAAACCTGCGGAGATGAACGTCGTCGTCGTCGGCGGGGAGACGAGCCCGATGTGGAAGGTTTCGGACTTCTCGTACACGGTGAGCGCCTCGGTCGACAGGTGGCGAGCGCAACCCCTGCCGACCGAATGTGACGACGGGAGCTGTGGTCTTGACGACGAGCTCCTGTCAGATGCGGGGTACCCTCGGCCCGGCCACTCGTCGGCGGGCTCGCCGCCGGCTGACCTCTGAGCCCCCCTTCGGCCAGACACCGTGCCGCTCCCGCGGCACGTCGATGTCGCGGCCCAGGGATCTCGGTGCGGGCGGATCACCGCACGAGGTCGGGCGCGGCACCGGTTGCTCGAGCCGCTCAGTCCCCCCCGTTCATCGGTCCAAGCGCAGGCGTCTCTCGGACCGGTGGCGGGACCGGTGGGTGGCGCTGGTCGAGCACGTCGTCGTACCGCCTTCCACGTCGAGCGCCCCACCGCTTGGCCGGACCGTTCCTCAAGAGCTGGAAGAGGTAGCGGTTGTACGCTTCCAGCTCCTCGTCGACGCTCACCTTCACCTGCAGCACCCGGGCGTCGATCACCCGTCCAGCCGGATCGTCGTGATCCTCGTCTCGGGCCGTCGCCGATGAGGTGCACGCCGCGTCGAGGTGGTCCTCGCGGTCGCGGGTGGCCGGGATGATGCCGGGAGCCCGTCGACGCTGCCTTTCGAGGTGCTGCACATCGAGGGCGAGGGGATGCACATCGAGGGCTTCGCGCTGCGGGCCGGAGAGGGCTTCGCGCTGCGGGCCGGAGAGGGCTTCGCGCTGCGGGCCGGAGAGCGACCGACGCCGAGCTTCGTCGCGGCCCGCCCGGTACACCTCGCGAGACAGCGCCTTGTCGGTGGCCCAGCCGGGGATCTCGTGGAGCGGTCTCCCCTCGGCATCGGCCGCCGCCCTCTGCTTCGCCGCCCACAGCCGGTCGAACGGGGTGCTCTCGTCGTGGATCAGCTTCCACCAGACGTACACGGCATAGACGGCGAAGAAGGGCCATTCGACCGTGTAGACCCAGCTCAGGTCGTTGCCGCCCAGCGCGACGTGGTACTGCCACCAGCCCGCCAGGAGGAAAGCCGGTACGAGGACCAGGACGAGCGCGTGAAGACCGATGCAGCGCCGCGTCAGGTACTTCGCCATGCTCGCTCGACGTTACACACTCGGCGTCACGCAATGGAAGCCACCCTCGTGGGGGGGCATCGACAAGTGAAGTTCGCTTGAGGTCGAGCGAGCGTCGGGGCGTGAGTACGCTGGTGCCCGATGAGCGAACCGCTCCTCTCCATCGGCGAGGTGGCCGAACGCACGGGGGTGACGACCTCGGCTCTTCGCTTCTACGAAGCAGAGGGGCTCCTCAGCTCGAAGCGTTCCGCCGGTGGCCAGCGCCGCTATCCACGCAGCGTGCTTCGCCGAGTCGCCTTCGTGCGCGTCGCCCAACGCGTGGGACTCAGCCTGGAGGAGATCCAAGGGGCGCTCGCGACCCTGCCAGCGTCGCGCACGTCGACCAAAGCCGACTGGGCGCGCCTGTCCGCATCCTGGCGCGCCCGCATCGACGAGCAGATCGCCGTGTTGGAGCGACTGCGGGACGAGCTCTCGTCGTGCATCGGCTGCGGGTGTCTGTCCCTCCGTGAGTGTTCCCTCTCCAACCCCTCGGACCGCGCCGCCGCCGACGGTCCCGGGCCCCGCTACCTCATCGCGGGCGACCGGCCAAGCCCGCTGCGGGGCTCGCGTAGCAAGGCGATCGGAGCGTGAGGTGGACGGAGGCAAGGAGATCCGGCGGTTACGGTTTGCGGCCGACCGCCCGTCGGCGAGGGAGGGAGGGCATGAGGGTGCCCGGCACCGCGTTGGTGAGCCTGCTGTCAGCGGCCGCGCTGGCGGCAGCAATGGCGATCGCGGTGACGACGGGACCAGCGAGCCGGGAGGGGGGGCGTCCCACCCAGCAACTCGGGGAGCGCCGCTCGCAGACAACCACCTATCACACCGAGCAGCAGTGTCTCGGCACACCGTCGGTCCGCCTGCCCTGCTACGACCCTGCCCAGATCGAGACCGCCTACGGCGAGCTTCCCCTGTTCGCAAGCGGCATCGACGGCCGAGGTGAGACGATCGTGATCGTGGACTCCTTCGGATCCCCGACCATCCGGCGGGACCTCGCCGTGTTCGACTCCCAGTTCCTCTTGCCCGCGCCCCCGAGCCTTCGGATCATCCAGCCGGCAGGCGCGATCCCCGCGTACAACCCCAAGACAACAACAATGGTGGGCTGGGCAGGGGAGACGACCCTCGACATCGAGTGGGCGCACGCAGCGGCACCGGGCGCCAGCCTCCTCCTCGTCGAGACGCCGGTGTCGGAGACGGAGGGGACAATCGGGTTCCCCCAGATCATGGCGGCAGAGAACTACGTCATCCGCCACCGTCTCGGCGAAGTCATCAGCCAGAGCTTCGGCGCGAACGAGAAGACGTTCTCCTCGCTGACGAGGCTCGAGTCACTTCGGAGCGCCTTCGTCGCTGCCGCAGCGGCTCATGTCACGGTCGTCGCGTCCACGGGGGACACAGGTGTGAGCGACGACACGACAGCCACAGGCAAGAACCTCTCGTTGACGCCGACCGTCACATGGCCTGCAAGCGATCCCCTCGTCACCGCGGTCGGCGGGACGCAGCTCAGCCTGAACGCCTCCGGCGAGCGGACTGCTCCCGACGTGGTGTGGAACGACTCGTACGATCGCGCCGCGAACGATTTCGTGTTCGGCACATCCGAGCCCCATCCGAATGCGAGCGGCGGGGGGCTCTCGTCGATCTTCTCGAGGCCCTCCTACCAGCAGGGCGTCGCTGGTGTGGTTGGTGACCACCGGGGAACTCCCGACATCTCCATGAGCGCGGCCTGCTCCGGGCTGGTCGACACGTACCAGAGCTTCGCGGGTCCCACACCTCCTGGCTGGTACTACGTCTGTGGCACCAGCGAGTCCGCACCGCTGTTCGCGGGGATCGTCGCGCTCGCAGACCAGGAGGCGCATCACGGTCTCGGATGCATCAACCCGGCGCTCTACGCGATGAAACAGGCGCACGACCCCGGGGTCGTGCCGGTGAGGAAGGGCAACAACACCGTCTCGTTTCGGAAGGGAGGCAAAGAGCATACGGTCGTCGGCTACCGGGCGTCCGCGAGCTACAACCTCGCTTCGGGTCTCGGCACCGTCGACGCCTCGCAGTTCGTGCCCGAGCTGGTCCGCACGGTCGCGTCCGTCGGGTCTTCGGTCACGTATGGCTTCCTCGGCTCCTCGGGACAGCTCTGACGCGCGCGACGGTGCGACCTACACGGGAGCGCGCGTAGCGGCATGAGCGACATGGAGGCTCGAGCGACGGCACGACCTGCATCGGGATCAGCTCGCCGGCGTACGGTGCCCACGATTGCTGAGCTGCTCCTCGATCCGCTCTGCGTCGGTCTGCCAGTGCCAGTCTGACGGGACCGCGACCTCTCCGAGCGGTACGTCCGGGCCGAGGAGCTCACGGACGGCGGCCTCGAGCTCGCGCGGCGTCGACGCACCGATCGCCGTCACCGTGCCGTCGGTGTCGACGAGGACGTTCGTGGGCACGCCCCGGATGCCGAGCGCATTCACCAGCTCGCCAGCTTCGTCGACCAGCACCGTACCCTCGATGCCCCACAGCTTGCAGAATGTCCGCGCCTCGGAGAACGCCCCCGTTCCTTCCCAGACGTTCACAAGGATGATCTCCAGGCCAGACCGGCCTGCACGCCGACGCAGGTCCTCGATGACCGGCGCTTCAGCGTTGCATGGTCCTCACCAGCTGGCGAAGACGTTGATGACGTACTTGCGTCCCGACCACTCCCCGAGGTCGCGCAGCTCTTCGGTCCACAGGTCCGGGAGCCGCAGCGCGGGCATGTGCCTGCCGACCATCGGGTGGAGCGTCCGCGCGACCGGGGATAGCGGGGGTCCGTCGAGCAGGTCCTGGACCACCATGAGCGTGCCGGACCCGGCGTTGGCCACGAGTACGCGGCCGGGATGCAGCGGGTCTTCGCAGACACCACCTGGTGCGGCACCGACGGGGATCCGCGACCATTCGGCGCCGTCGAGGCCCATGACGCTCACGGTGCCGTCACCGCGATTGCCGACGTAGAGCCGGTCGTCGCGCGAGCCGACGGTGAGTCCCACGGGAGCGTTCGGCACCGCCATCTCGGAGACCTTCTCGATCGTGTAGCCGTCGACGCGGGAGATGGTGCTGGCGAGCGAGTCTGCGATGAAGATGCTGCCGCTCGTCCGGTGGACGCCGACGGCACAGGGTCCTGCCGGCAACGGGAGACTGCCGACGACTTGGAGAGTCGTCCGGTCGACCACGGTCACCGAGGACGCGAGGAAGTTCACGCAATAGACGCGCCCCGCCTGCGGGTCCACAGCGACGGCGCCGGCACCGAGCTCCGCGTCGACGACGCTGATCCGTTCGAGGCCGTCGACGTCGATCACGCTCATCGTGGAGCTTGCGGCGTCGCCACAGTAGAGGCGCCGACCTTCGACGTCGATGCACAGGCCTGCGGGGTAGCTGCCGACAGGCACCGTTGCCACCACTCTGCCCGCGTACGCGTCGATGACCGAGACTTGGTCCGAGCGCGCGTCGGCGGTGAAGACCCTCCCGGTCCGCTCGTCGACGGCGATGTCGATGGGCTCGCCTCCGACGGGGATCGTGTCGACGACCCGTAGCTCAACCGGATCGACGACTGCCACCGCGTTCGATCTCGAGCATGCGACGTAGATCCGACCGGTTGCGCAGTGGACCGCGACACCCTCAGGGTCGAGTCCCACCTCCACCTCACCGATGAGCCGGTATGCCCCACCCTCGCCGCCCGGGTCGACCCGACAGCTCGGGCCGGCGTCGATGTCGGAGGGCAGCCCCCCCAGCCGCACCTCCCCGAGCCCCAGTTCCAGCTCCAGATCCTCCAAAGGCGCGTGCAGGACCGGCTCCTTCGGCACAGACATCCAGTTCTCCTCCTCGGTCGGCGATCATCGCGTCCTCGTAGCGCGGGCAGGAAACCGTAACCGCAAGGGATGGTCCGCTTGGTGCGGGCCCGGGCAGGAGGAAGTCGCTGCAGTGGCGCCGGCGCTTCCCATGGCAGGCCTTCCGCCGGCGGGCGTCCGGGAGGGGCGTCCGGGAGGGGCGTCCGGGAGGGGCGTCCGGGAGGGGCGTCCGGGAGGGGCGTCCGGGGAAGGGGTGCGCCCGCGGCCCGAGCGCCTCTACGCTGCCGCACGGAGGTGTCCAGGCGCCTGGTGGGCCTCCCCGCCTTCAAAGCGGGTGGGACGGGTGACCCCCGTCCGGCGGGTTCGATTCCCGTCCACCTCCGCGGGTCCACGCGTCGGCGCGGGCAGGTCGGCTGGCACGTCCAAGTCGCCAGTCGCCCGCCCTGGTGTGCGCGCATCTCCGCGGGCCGCCCGCGAAGGCCAGCTGCCGAGCGATTGCACAGTGCACCTATAGTTGGCAGTCCGCCGCAGCTCGTCGGCGGTCCGACGACGGTCGCCGGGCCTCGGCGGGGAGCGGGCGGCGCCGCGGGAGCACGAGGAGCGTCATGACCTTCCAGTCAAGGTTGGAGTCGTGCACCATCTGGCGCTGCGCGGCCTGCGGGGCGCTCGTGCATCCGGCCGACGAGGGGGCTCCGGCCGCTTGGTGCATGCGTTGTCGTCGAATGGTGCAGGCCGTCCGAGACGGTGCCCGCCGCCCGGCCTGACGACTGTTCCCGGCCCCGTGCGTCCGCTCGTGTCGGAAGAGGGTGCCGGCCGTCGCCGCATGACCTCGCTGCAGCGGTCGACCGGGGGGCGAAGGTCACCGACGTGGCCGCCCCTGGGCTCGACGTGCTGTTCTGCGGCATCAATCCGGGTCGATGGTCGGGCGCGGTCGGGCACCATTTCGCGCACCCCGGGAACCGCTTCTGGAAGGTGCTCCATCTCGCGGGGTTCACCGACCGGCAGCTCGACCCCGAAGAGGACCGACTCTTGTTGAGCTACGGCGTCGGGATCACCAATCTCGTCGAGCGCACGACCGCTGCGGCCGCTGACCTCGCACCCGAGGAGCTGCGCCGGGGAGCCCTGTCCCTCGAGCGCAAGCTGAGACGGCTGCGCCCCCGGTCGGTCGCGTTTCTCGGGATGAGCGCCTTTCGCGTCGCCTTCGGAAGGCCGCAGGCGGGTGCGGGCCGTCAACCCGAGCTCTGCGGCGGAGCCGACGTCTGGGTGCTGCCGAACCCGAGCGGCCTCCAGGCCGCGTACGGGCTCGACCAGCTGGTCGACCACCTCCGGGCCTTGCGTCGGTTCGTCCACGACGCGCGGACATGCGCCATCGATGTGGCTGGGCAGCGGGCGCCTCGGTAAGGTCCCAGGTCATGCGACTCGCCACGTTCCTGGCTCCTGACGAAACGCCTGCAGGCACGATGACACGGCAGCACACGGGGCTCGTCGACGGCGACGACCTCGTCGACCTGACCGATCCGGTGATCGGGCTCCCGTCTGACATGACCGCTCTCCTCACCCTCGGCGACGAGGCATGGGAGCGGGCTGCGACGGCGGCGGCCAGCTCCGCGCGCCGATGGGGCCTCGAGCAGGTGGCCCTGCTCGCGCCGGTCACCTTGCCCCCGAAGGTCCTCGCCATCGGAAGGAACTACGCGGCGCACGTGGCGGAGATGGGTGCAGAGCGCCCGGTGCGTCAGCTCTGGTTCAACAAGCAGCGCACCGCGGTGACCGGGCCGTCGTCCGACATCGTCGTCCCGGCGGTCTCCGACCAGGTCGACTACGAGGGCGAGCTCGGCCTGGTCATCAGACGCCGGGCGAAGTCGGTCCCCGCGGCAAGCTGGCTCGACGTCGTCGCGGGCTTCACCGTGGCGAACGACGTGAGCGTGCGGGACTGGCAGGCCCACTCTCCGACGTTCACCATGGGGAAGTCGTTCGACACGCACTGCCCCCTCGGCCCGTGGATCGTGACTCCCGACGAGGTGGGCGACGCGGGTTCCCTGCAGATTCGAACCTGGGTGAACGGCGAGCTCCGCCAGGACGCGACGACCGGCGATCTGATCTTCGGGTTCGGCGAGATGATCGAGTACCTGACGACGGCCTTCCCGCTCGAGCCAGGAGACGTGCTCTTGACCGGGACCCCGTCAGGAGTCGGGGCGGGATTCAGGCCGCAGCGATGGCTGAAGTCAGGAGACGTCGTCCGAATCGAGATCGCACGGGTCGGCGTGCTGGAGAACCGTGTTGTCGACGAGCCGCCTGCTGCGCCTCCACCCGATCCGTTCCTGGACCGCTGACCGGGTCGCCGACGCGGGCGCACGGAGGGAGCGGCGCGCACGGCAGAATGTGGACGTGGAGAAGCGCGATCCTGAGCAGCACACGGAGGCAGCGGAGCCAGCGGCGCCAGCGGAGCCAGCGGCGCCAGCGGACCCGGCTGAGCGAGCGGCGCTCGGCGAGCAAGAGCGCGGCACGCGGCTCGAGCAGCTGGAACGGGTGATGGACCTCATGCGGCCCGCCGTCCAGGCAGACGGAGGCGATCTCGTCCTCATCTCGGCGGACGTCGAGTCGGGCGTGGTGGAGGTGAAGCTCCAGGGAGCGTGCAGCTCCTGCGCGATCAGCTCCGCGACGTTGCAGGGTGGCGTCGAGCGGATCCTGCGGGACCGGCTGCCCTGGATCACCGAGGTCAATGGGGGCGTCACAGAGACATTCGACCCGTACGAGAGCGCCGGCCTCGGGAAGGGCGCGTACGTCCCCAGGTTCTGACCGGGCCCCGTGTCGCCCGGTCCCGCGCCGCAGCCGGCCGGTGGATCCCCCCCGCGTCGCCCGGCCCCGCGCCGCCGGCCGGTGGATCCCCGCCGCGTCGTGAGGCACGCGGTACCGTCGGCGCGGTGAGCGGCGAGGCGGCGAGGAAGGGCGCGATCTCCCGCAACGGTCGTACGCGGACCTCTGCGTTCGGCGCCGGACGGAGGGAGAGCCACGACTCCTCGGCGTTCTACTCCCGCTTCGCACCCCCGGTCCTGTCCGGCGACGACGAGGTGGTCCCGTGTCCGGTAGGTGACACCCTCTGGGAGAGCGACAGCCGGGACCTCTCCTTCCTCCCCGACAAGAGCGTCGCGCTGGTCGTGACCTCCCCTCCGTACTTCGTGGGCAAGGAGTACGAGCAGAGCCTCGGTGACGGCCACGTCGCCGGCAGCTACCTGGAGTACCTGGGAATGCTTCGCGACGTCTTCTCCGAGTGCCGGCGCGTGCTCGAGCCTGGCGGTCGTATCGCGGTCAATGTCGCCAACCTCGGGCGCAAGCCGTACCGGTCCCTCAGCGGGGACGTCACCACGATCCTCCAGGACGACCTGGGCTTCCTCTTGCGCGGGGAGATCGTGTGGGTCAAAGGAAAGGGAGCCAACGGGTCGTGCGCGTGGGGGAGCTACGCCTCGGCCGCGAACCCGGTGCTCCGCGACCTGACGGAGCGCATCGTCGTCGCGTCGAAGGGCCGTTTCGACCGTGCGCTGGCCCGCCGCGAGCGCGCGGAGCGCGGGCTGCCTTCGGAGAACACGATCAGCCCCGAGCATTTCCGGGAGTGGACGCTCGACACGTGGCACTTCCCGCCGGAGTCGGCGAAACGCGTCGGTCACCCTGCTCCGTTCCCGGCGGAGCTGCCTCGCAGGCTGATCGAGCTCTTCACCTACCGGGGCGACGCGGTGCTCGACCCCTTCGCCGGTGCTGGACAGGTCGCGCTCGCATGCCTCGAGACCGACAGGCGCTACATCTGCGTCGACGTCGACTCGGGGTACGTCGAGCTGGCCCGGCGACGCATCGCCGGGGCCGCCGCGCACGCGTCGGCGGGTTGAGCGGCCCTCCGGACCTGCTGCGGTCCGGACGCCCGTGACGTTAGTTAGAAAAACTAAGTAGAATGGCCATGTGACCGATCGGCCGGCCGGCTCTCAGCGAAAGGGCGCCGCCAGGAGCGCCGCCAGGAGCGCCGGCGGGCGCGGACTGCCGGCGGGGTCCACCTCGGATCCTGCCGGTGACGAGCTCCCCGCGAGACTGCGGGTCGCGGTCACCCGGCTCAACCGACGGCTCCGGCAGGAATCGGTGACCGGCATCTCCCCGTCCCAGGAGTCGGCGCTCTCGACGATCAACCGGCTCGGCACGCCGACCCTCGGTGAGCTCGCGCAGGCGGAGCAGGTGCAGCCGCCGACGATGACCCGAGTGGTCGGTGCGATGCAGGCCGCGGGCCTGATCGCGCGGCACGGGGACGTGGACGACCGCAGGGTGAGCAGGGTCGAGCTCACCTCCGAGGGGCGCGCGACGCTCGAGCGCAGCAAGAGCCTGAAGAACGCGTACCTCGCCCGCCAGATCGCGACGCTCACGTCGATCGAGCGATGCCGAGCCTTCGACCTCGCTGCCCTGCTCGAAAAGCTTGTCGAGGATCGATGAACCGGCGTCTGCGTCAGGCCGGCAACAGGACGTTCGGCGCCCTGCACGTGCGCAACTTCCGGCTCTACTTCGTAGGGCAGGTGGTGTCGGTCTCCGGAACGTGGATGCAGACGGTCGCGCTCGGCCTTCTCATCCTCTCCCGCCAGCTGCACGGCAACGGGCTCGACGTCGGTGTGGCCACCGCGCTCCAGTACCTCCCGGTGCTCGTGCTCGGCACCTGGGGCGGCGTCGTCGCCGACCGGGTGGACAAGCGCCGCCTGCTCGTCGTCACCCAGACGGCAGCAGGCCTGCTGGCCCTCGTCCTCGGCGTCCTGGTGGGCCTGCACGTCGTGAGGCTCTGGGAGCTCTTCCTGCTCGCTGCGCTCCTCGGGATGGTGACGATCTTCACAAACCCGACGCGGCAGGCGTTCGTGTCCGAGATGGTCGGACGTGAGCTCCTGCCGAACGCGGTGAGCTTGAACAGCGTCCTCATGAACTCCGCCCGTGTGATCGGTCCCGCGATCGGCGGCGTGCTCATCTACACGACCGGGTTTGCTGCGTGCTTCTACGTGAACGCCGGGTCCTACGTCGCCGTCATCGTTGCCCTGGTCTTGATGCGGACGGCAGACCTCTCCCGAGCCGAGCGCGTCGTGCGCGCCAGAGGACAGGTCCGACAGGGGCTCAGCTACGCGTGGCGTACGCCCGGACTGCGCGACCCGTTGCTCGCGATGGCCGTCATCGGGACGCTCGCCTTCAACTTCACGACGACCCTCCCACTGCTCGCCATCTACACGTTCCACGGAGGCGCTGGCACCTACAGCTCCTTCACGGTCGCGATGGGCGTGGGCTCCGTCATCGGCGGGTTGCTCGTCGCGCACCGCAGCCGGCCTTCGGCGGCGCTCCTCGGGGCGACCGGCCTCGGGTTCGGCGTGATGATGGTCCTCGTCGGGCTCGTTCCGACGGTGTCACTGACGCTGGCCGCCCTTTTCGCGATGGGAGCCTTCAGCTTGGCGTTCATCGCGACTGCCAACGCCACCGTGCAGCTCACGGCCGACCCTTCGATGCGGGGGCGAGCCATGTCACTCTATGCGATCGCGTTCGTCGGGAGCGCGCCGATCGGAGCTCCGCTCATGGGGTGGATCAGCGACACGGCGTCTCCCAGAGCGGCGATCCTCGTCGGCGCCGTCGCGACCGTCGTAGCGTCGATGCTGCTCGCCCGGCCGTGGCTGCGGCACGGCGACGCGCTCGCTCACAGCGCGGCGATCGCCCACGTGGACGCGGGCGCCGCGCGGGCGCCGGGGCCGGCCCCGGCCGATCTCGAGGGCGGGGCATGGGAGGGCGAGCGGGGCGCCGGCGCAGCGGCGTCGTGACGGGCGGGCCGGGTCCGCTTCGGCCGACCCGGCCGGCGAGGGGTCGTCGCAGGCCCTCGGGCCGCCGCGCTACCGTTCGGGTCGGTGACCGCGACCGCACCGGCCGTGCGCCTCGTCCACTTCTCGAGCGTGGTGCGGCGCCCGCTCGTCGACTCGACGGGCGAACGCGTCGGGCGAGTCGAGGATCTCGTGGTGCACCTCGGCGCGCCCCACCCGCCGGTCGTGGGGGCGGTGGCACGGATCGCGGGGCGCGACCTCTTCGTCGGCGCCCACGGGATCGACGGCATCGGGGACCGGGAGCTGCGGTTCACGGGCAACAGGGTCGACCTCCGGCGCTTCGAACGCCGGCCCGGCGAGCTGCTCCTCGGGCGCGACCTCCTGGCCAGGCACATCATCAACGTCGCAGGCGGCCGGCTCATCCGCGCCAACGAGATCTACCTGTGCGACGTGAACGGCACCTGGGAGATCATCGGCGTCGACCCGTCACGAAGGGGCGTCCTCCGTCGCCTCCTGCGCGGTCATCTCGGATCGGGCGGGGAGCCTTCCGAGGTGGTGGACTGGGCGAGCATCGAGCCCTTCGTCGGACACGTCCCCACCGCCCGGCTCCGCATCCCGCACCGCAAGCTTGCGCGCCTGCACCCGGCCCAGATCGCAGACCTCGTGGAGGCCGCATCCCACGAGGAGGGAGAGGAGATCATCGAGGCGGTCCGTGCCGACCGGGAGCTCGAGGCCGACGTCTTCGAGGAGCTCGACT
>JAKATJ010000070.1:0-6457 GCA_021828005.1 Actinomycetes bacterium
TTGCGGCCGGCTGAGGCAGGTTGCGGCCGGCTGAGGCAGGGCCCCAGGCGCAGAGAAGGCAGAGAAGGGAGCCCCAGGCGCCGAGGTGCCCCAGCCCCCGGGGAAGAGAGAGAATCGAGCGAGACCGAGAAAGATAAGAAAGGAACACCGGATGGCGACCTTGTACTACGAGTCCGACGCCGACCCTGCGCTGATCCACGCGCGGAAGGTCGCCGTGATGGGCTACGGCTCGCAGGGCCACGCCCATGCGTGCAACCTCGCCGACTCGGGGGTGGACGTCCGCGTCGGGCTACGGGAAGGCTCGACGAGCCGCAGGAAGGCCGAGGAGGCCGGGTTGCGGGTGACCTCGGTCGCCGACGCGGCGTCCGAGGCGGACGTCGTGATGGTGCTCCTCCCCGACACCGATCAGAAGGCCGTCTACGACGCCGAGATCGCGCCGCACCTCGTCGCCGGCGACTGCCTCATGTTCGCACACGGCTTCAACATCCGCTTCGGCCAGATCGTCCCGCCTCCCGACATCGACGTGACGATGGTCGCGCCCAAGGGACCGGGCCATCTCGTCCGGCGCACCTTCACGGAGGGCGCGGGCGTGCCCAGCCTGGTTGCGGTCCACCAGGACGCGTCAGGGTCGGCCCACGCGCTGTCCCTCAGCTATGCGCACGCGCTCGGCGCCACGCGCGCGGGCGTGCTCGACACCACGTTCGCCGAGGAGACCGAGACCGACCTCTTCGGCGAGCAGGCGGTCCTGTGCGGGGGGATGACCGCACTGGTGACGGCAGGGTTCGAGACCCTCGTCGAGGCGGGGTACCAGCCCGAGTCCGCGTACTTCGAGTGCCTGCACGAGATGAAGCTGATCGTCGACCTCATGTACGAGCAGGGGATCTCCGGCATGCGCTACTCGATCTCGGACACCGCCGAGTACGGCGACCTCACCCGCGGGCCGCGCGTCATCGACGAGCGCGTCCGTGCCGAGATGCGCCGGCTGCTCTCGGACATCCGCGACGGCTCGTTCGCCGAGGAGTGGATCGAAGAGAACCGGGCCGGCCGGCCGAACTTCCTCAAGCTGCGCGAGGAGGGAAAGCAGCATCCGATCGAGCAGGTGGGGCGGGAGCTGCGGGAGATGATGCCGTTCGTCTCCTTCGGGCGCGAGCGCGTGGAGGACGTGTCGGGCGGGTGAAGCGGCCGGCGCCCGTATGCGATGGGTAGTCGGGCTCCCATCCGATCCCCGTCGGACCCCCGTCTCGTCCGGTGCCCGTCGGCCTCTGAAGGTGATCCGTCGCGATGAAGATCGAGGGTGTCGAGCTCCTCCGGGTCCACCTCCCGTTGGTGAGCTCGTTCGAGACGTCGTCAGGGGCTCAGTCAGAGAAGGACGCACTGGTCGTCCGAGTGGTCGCCGACGAGGCGCAGGGCTGGGGGGAGTGCGTGGCGATGGCACAGCCCGTCTACACCTCCGAGTACGTCGACGGCGCGCACGAGGTCATCCGGCGCTTCATGCTCCCGAGGATCGCCGCAGGGCGGTGCACCGGCGGTGCGATGGTGGCCCCGCTCCTCGCAGCGCTGAAAGGGCACCGGATGGCGAAGGCGGCGGTGGAGATGGCCGTGCTCGACGCAGAGCTGCGGGCCGCGGGCCGGTCGTTCGCCTCCTACCTCGGCGCGGAGCGCACGAGGGTCCCCTCGGGGGTGTCGATCGGCATCGCCGCGTCCGTCGCCGAGCTGCTCGACCAGGTGGCCCGGTACCTCGAGGCCGGCTACCTTCGGATCAAGCTGAAGGTCAAGCCCGGGTGGGACGTCGAACCGGTGCGCGCGGTGCGCGAGCGGTTCGGGGACGAGATCCTGCTCCAGGTGGACGCGAACGCGTCCTACACCCTCGGGGACGCCCGCCAGCTCGCGCGTCTCGACCCCTTCGGGCTCCTGCTCATCGAGCAGCCCCTCGCGGAGGACGACATGGGCGGCCATGCCGAGCTCGCGCGGTTGATCCGCACGCCGGTCTGCCTCGACGAGTCGATCACGTCCGCTCGCGTCGCGGCCGACGCGATCGCGCTCGGAGCGTGCTCGATCGTCAACATCAAGGCAGGGCGCGTCGGCGGGTACATCGAGGCGCGCCGTGTGCACGACGTGTGCGCGGCCAGCGGCGTGCCGGTGTGGTGTGGCGGGATGCTCGAGACGGGGCTCGGGCGGGCCGCCAACGTCGCCCTCGCGGCTTTGCCCGGGTTCAGCCTCCCGGGCGACACGAGCGGATCGGACCGCTACTTCGAGACGGACCTCACGCGTCCCTTCGTTCTCACATCGGGCCACCTCTTGGTGCCGACCGGCCCCGGTCTCGGCGTCGAGCCGCTCGAGGACGTCATGAAGCAGGTGACCGTGTCGTCCGAGTGGGTCTCGTTCCCCGGGCTGAGGCGGGCGACGACGCGGTTCTCGGGCTGAGGCGGGCTACGACGCCATCGCCCCCACCACGTGCGTGATGCACGCGCAGAGTGCCGCCACGTCCTCGGGATCGATCGCCGGGAACATCGCGATGCGCAACTGGTTCCGCCCGAGCTTGCGGTAGGGCTCGGTGTCGACGACGCCGTTGCGGCGAAGGATCTTCGCGACGGCACCGGCGTCGATCTCGTCGACGAAGTCGATCGTGGCGTTCACGTGGCTGCGGTCCTGGGGTGTCTCGACGAAGGGCCTCGCGAAGCCTGAACGCGTCGCCCACGTGTAGAGGATCTCGGCGGAGCGGTCGCAGCGCGACGCCGCCCACTCGAGACCGCCGTGCTCGAGCATCCAGTCCAGCTGCGCTTCGAACAGGGAGAGCGTGACGAGGGCCGGGGTGTTGTAGGTCTGGTCGAGGCGCGAATTGTCGAGCGCGATCTTCAGGTCCAAGAAGGGAGGGACCCAGCGGCCACTTCCCGCGATCCGCTCGATGCGAGCGATGGCGGCAGGCGAGCAGCACGCCGCCCACAGCCCGCCGTCTGCGCCGAAGCACTTCTGGGGGGCGAAGTAGTAGACGTCGAACTCGGCAGGGTCGACCCGCATCCCCCCGGCGGCGGAGGTGGCGTCGACCGCGACGAGCCCTTCGGCAGGACCGTCGTCGCCCGAGGGGCGCCGGACGTCCATGGCGACACCCGTCGACGTCTCGTTTTGGGTGAGGGCGTACAAGTCGACGGCCGAGTCGGCGGCAGGGTGCGGCCGGGTGCCGGCGGGGGACTCGATGACCTCGGGGTCCTTCAGGTGCGGCGCCGCCTTCACCGCCGCTGCGAACTTGGAGGAGAACTCGCCGAAGGAGAGGTGCTGGCTCTGCGTGTCGATGAGGCCGAAGATGGCTGCGTCCCAGAACGCCGTCGTCCCACCGTTGCCGAGGAGCACCTCGTAGCCGTCGGGCAGGGAGAACAGCGTGCGAAGGCCTTCGCGGACCCGTCCGACGACGGCCTTCACGGGCTGCTGGCGGTGGCTGGTCCCGAGGTAGGCCGTCTTCGTGTCGGCGAGGCGGCGCACGTGCTCGGGCCGGATCTTCGACGGCCCGGAACCGAACCGTCCGTCTCCGGGAAGCATGGACGCGGGGATGACGATGCCTGTCGGGTCGCTGTGGGTCACTATGAGATCATGGCATCCGTGACCGCCCCCCCTGGAGCCCGAAGGATCTCCGCGCGCGCCGCGGGCGTGACGCCGTCTGCCACCCTGACGGTCGACGCGAAGGCGAAGGCGCTGCAGGCGGCGGGGGAGCGGGTGATCGGCTTCGGCGCGGGGGAGCCGGACTTCCCTACTCCGCCCCATGTCGTGGAGGCCGCGATCGCGGCGTGCGGCGACCCGCGTGCGCACCACTACACGCCCACCCCCGGACTGCCCGAGCTGCGCGAGGCGATCGCGCACAAGACGCGCCGGGACTCCGGCTACGAGGTGTCCGCCCAACAGGTGATCGTGACCAACGGCGGGAAGCAGGCAGTGGCGAACGCCTTCACGGTGCTCTGCGACCCGGGCGACGAGGTGCTCGTGTGCGCGCCGTACTGGACCACGTACCCCGAGTCGGTCGCGCTGGCGGGCGGCGTGCCGGTCGCCGTGCTTGCGGGCGCGGACCAGGGGTTCAGGGTCACGACCGAGCAGCTCGAGGCCGCGACCACGCCCCGGACGAAGGTGCTCCTCTTCGTCTCGCCGTCCAACCCGACCGGTGCCGTCTACCCGCGTGACGAGATCTTGGAGATCGGGCGCTGGGCGGCCGATCGCGGGCTGTGGGTCGTCACCGACGAGATCTACGAGCACCTCGTGTACGGCGACGCGGAGCACCACTCGATGCCGGTCCTCGTGCCCGAGCTCGCCGAGCGCTGCATCGTGGTGAACGGCGTCGCCAAGACCTATGCCATGACCGGATGGCGGGTCGGCTGGATGATCGGCCCGGTCGACACGGTCTTGGCTGCGTCGAACGTGCAGTCGCACGAGACCTCCAACGTCGCGAACGTCTCCCAGCTCGCGGCGCTCGCTGCGGTGCAAGGCGACCTCGCGGCGGTGGGAGAGATGCGGGACGCCTTCGATCGCCGCCGCAAGACGATGGTCGAGATGCTGCGCGGCATCCCCGGGGTCGTCTGCCAGGAGCCGATGGGTGCCTTCTACGCCTTCCCCGACGTGCACGGCCTGCTGGGCCGGGAGATCGGGGGCCGCCGGCCCGCCACGAGCGAAGAGCTCGCCGAGGTGTGCATCGACGTCGCCAAGGTCGCCGTCGTCCCCGGCGAGGCGTTCGGGGCGCCGGGCTACCTCCGGCTCTCCTACGCGCTCGCCGACGAAGCGATGGCGGAAGGCGTGAGCCGCCTGGCCGACCTGTTCGGCTCGGCGCGCTAGCGGCGGCACGGATCGGCGATGGCCCGCGTCCTTGTCACCGAGAAGATCGCCGACCGCGGCCTCGAGCTCCTCTCGGAGGCCGGGCACGACGTCGACGTGCGCGAGGGTTTGAGCCCCGGGGAGCTCCTCGACGTGGTCGCGGGGGCCCACGCGCTCGTGGTCCGCTCACAGACGAAGGTCTCGGCCGAGGTGCTCGCAGCCGGGACCGACCTGGTGGTCGTCGGCCGCGCGGGGGTGGGGCTCGACAACGTCGACGTGCAGGCCGCGACCGCCCGGGGCGTGATGGTGGTGAACGCGCCGACGTCCAACATCCTGTCGGTCGCCGAGCAGGCGATGGGCCTGCTCCTCGCGCAGGCGCGCAACATCCCCCAGGCGCACGCGGCGCTCGTGGCCGGCCGTTGGGAGCGCTCGCGCTGGGAGGGCGTCGAGCTGTACGGCAAGGTCCTCGGCATCGTGGGGCTCGGGCGTGCAGGATCGTTCGTGGCGGCGCGAGCGGCCGCCTTCGGGATGCGGATCCTCGGTCACGACCCCTATGTCTCGGCCGAACGCGCCCGCGCCCTCGGCGTCGAGCTCCGCTCGCTCGAGGAGCTGTTCGGCGAGTCCGACTTCGTCACCATCCACACCCCGAAGACCGCGGAGACGACGGGGCTCGTCGGGCGGGAGCTGCTCGCCAAGGCCAAGCCCGGCATCCGGATCGTGAACACCTCGAGGGGCGGGATCGTCGACGAGGAGGCCCTCTACGACGCGCTCCGATCGGGGACCGTCGCGGGCGCGGCGCTCGACGTCTTCGCGACGGAGCCCCCCGGGGCGTCGCCCCTCTTCGAGCTCGACAACGTCGTCGCGACCCCCCATCTCGGGGCTTCCACCGAGGAGGCGCAGGACAAGGCCGGGGTCACGATCGCCGAGCAGGTCCTGCTCGCGCTCGCTGGAGACTTCGTGCCCTTCGCAGTGAACCTCGCGGCCTCGGAGGTCTCCGACGCAGTTCGGCCGTTCATGCAGCTCACCGAGGAGCTGGGGCGGTTCTTCGCGTGCTTGCACGACGGGCTGCCCGACCGGCTCGAGGTCGAGTGCCGGGGGGAGCTCGCCGGGCACGCGACGGGCATCCTCACCCTGTGCGCGCTGAAGGGTCTCTTCGGCTCGACCGCCGAAGAGCCCGTCTCCTACGTGAACGCCCCGCAGGTCGCCGAGAGCCGGGGCCTGGCTGTCGAAGAGATCTCGGCGTCGGCCTCGCCGTTCTACAAGAGCCTCGTGACCCTCCGCTCCGCCCGCCATGCCGTGGCGGGCACGCTCACCGGTCCCGGGGCACGACCCGAGCCGCGGATCGTCATGGTGGACGACCACACGGTCGAGCTGCCCCCCGCCGAGCACATGCTCGTCGTGCACAACGACGACCGTCCCGGGATGATCGGCGTGGTCGGCATGGCGCTCGGCATCGACGGCATCTCGATCTCGTCGATGGCCGTGGGGCCGAGCGCGGACGGGCACAGCGCGCTCATGGTGCTCTCGACCTCGGAGCCCGTGCCGTCCGAGCTCGTCGAGCACCTCCGGCATGGCGACGGCATCCTGGGGATCCATGCGGTCAGCCTGAGCGGGCTCACCTCCCAGCGCGCGAACCCAGGCCGTCGGAGCCGCTGAGCGTCCTGCC
>JAKATJ010000070.1:6557-10270 GCA_021828005.1 Actinomycetes bacterium
CCAAGCCGACGAGGAGGACGGAGCCCGACATGACGACCCGCCAGATGCCCTCTCACCACTACCGGTCGGCGGTCCCGCTTCGCCTCGACGATCGGACGTGGCCGGACCGCCAGGCGACCGCTGCGCCGCGCTGGGTGAGCGTCGACCTGCGCGACGGGAACCAAGCGCTCGTCGACCCGATGGACCCTGCGCGCAAGCTCGCTCTCTTCCAGACGCTGGTGGAGATCGGGTTCAAGGAGATCGAGGTCGGGTTCCCGTCGGCCTCGCAGACGGACTTCGAATTCCAGCGCATGATCCTCGGCGAGGGGCTCGTCCCCGACGACGTCGAGATCCAGGTGCTCGTGCAGTGCAGGGAGGAGCTCATCGAGCGCACCTTCGAGTCCCTCCGTGGAGCCCGGCAAGCCGTCGTGCACTTCTACAACTCGACGTCCGAGCTGCAGCGCCGCGTCGTCTTCGGCCAGGACCGGGCCGGCATCGTGGACATCGCGCTCCATGCGGCTCGCCTGTGCCGGAAGCTCGAATCGACCATTCCCGAGACGAAGATCCGCTACGAGTACTCGCCCGAGAGCTTCACCGGCACCGAGCCGGACTTCGCGATCGAGATCGTCGAGCGCGTGATGGACGTGATCGAGCCGACCCCGGAACGGCCCATGATCGTCAATCTCCCCGCCACGGTCGAGATGTACGGGCCCCATGTCTACGCAGACGTCGTGGAATGGTTTGGCCGCACGGTCCGCGACCGCGACAGCCTCGTGCTGAGCGTCCACCCGCACAACGACAGGGGGACCGCGGTCGCGGCCGCCGAGCTCGCGGTGCTGGCGGGTGCCGAGCGCGTGGAGGGGACGCTCTTCGGCAACGGAGAGCGGACCGGGAACGTCGACATCGTCACCCTGGCGATGAACCTCTTCTCCCAGGGAGTGGACCCCGAGCTCGACTTCTCCGACATCGAGAAGGTGCGCCGGGTGGCCGAGCATTCGACCCGGATGCCGGTGCACCCGCGCCATCCCTACGCCGGCGACCTCGTGTACACCGCGTTCTCAGGCTCGCACCAGGACGCGATCAAGAAGGGCATGGCCGCGATCGGCGACGAGTACGAGCTGTGGGAGGTGCCCTATCTGCCCATCGACCCGAAGCACACGGGCCGCACCTACGAGGCGATCATCCGGGTGAACAGCCAGTCGGGCAAGGGAGGGGTCGCGTACCTCATGGACACCGAGCACGGGCTCGACCTGCCGCGGCGCCTCCAGGTCGAGTTCTCCCGAAGGGTGCAGGCCGTGACGGAGGCCACCGGCACCGAGATTCGCCCTGCCGAGCTGTGGGAGGTCTTCGCCGGCACCTACCTGCCCGACGATGCGGGAATCCGGCTGATCGGCAACGAGGTGGTCACCGGCTCCGGCCGCACCACCGTGGTCGCGCAGCTGCTCGTCGACGGCGTGCACCGCACCGTGCGCTGCGAGGGGAACGGCCCCATCGACGCGCTCGTCGCGGGGCTCCACGACGAGCTCGGCATCGACTTCGAGGTGCGGGACTACAGCGAGCACGCGCTGACCGCGGGCAGCGGGGCCTCCGCGGTGGCCTACGTCGAGGTGGAGGGCCGCGACGGCGAGACCTGGTGGGGGGTGGGGATGGACTCCTCGATCCTGGACGCCTCGCTCGCGGCGGTGGTCAGCGCGGCGAGCCGGGCCCCGTCCTCGGCGCGGTCTGCTCGGTAGCGCTCGCAAGCGGCAGCCACGCGGCGCGCGCCGCCTCGAAGGCGGCGATGTCCTCCTCGTGGCGCAGCGTGAGCCCGATGTCGTCCCAGCCGTGCAGCAGGCGCTGGCGGGTGAACTCGTCCAGCGTGAACGGCGCATGGATGTCGCCGCACTCGACCGTCCCGCGCGCGACGTCCACGGTGACGAGCAGCGACGGATCGGCGGTGAGCGCGTCGAGGATGGCGCGGTCGACCTCGGGAGCGACCTCGACCGGCACGAGGCCCTGCTTCGTGCAGTTGGTCCGGAAGATGTCGCCGAAGCTGGAGGCCACCACGGCTTCGAAGCCGTAGTCCATGAGCGCCCATACCGCGTGCTCGCGTGACGAGCCGGTCCCGAAGTTGGACGCGGCCACCAGCACCGTCGCGCCCGCGTAGGCAGGGTCGTTCAGGACGAACGCCCGGTCGTCGCGCCACTCCGAGAAGAGCCCCCTGCCGAACCCGGTCCGCTCCACGCGCTTCAGCCAGTCCGAGGGGATGATCTGGTCGGTGTCGACGTCGGAGCGGTCCAGGGGGACCGCCCGCCCGCTCACCACGGTCACCGGCTTCATCGGGCCACGCGCTCGGGCAGGTCGGACGGTGCCGCGAAGTGGCCCAGCACAGCGGTGGCCGCTGCGACCGCGGGGGACACCAGGTGGGTCCGTCCTCCGCGTCCCTGGCGACCCTCGAAGTTGCGGTTGGACGTCGACGCGCAGCGCTCGCCCGGAGCGAGCTTGTCCGGGTTCATCGCGAGGCACATCGAGCAGCCGGGCTCACGCCATTCGAACCCCGCGGCGAGGAACACCTCGTCGAGCCCCTCGGCCTCGGCCTGGGCCTTCACCCGGTGCGAGCCCGGGACGACGAGGGCCCGCACTCGACCGTGGACACGGCGGCCCTCGAGCACGGAGGCTGCGGCCCGGAGGTCTTCGATGCGGGAGTTCGTGCAGGAGCCGAGGAACACCGTGTCGACCGGGATCTCCCGGAGAGGCGTCCCGGGGACGAGGTCCATGTACGAGAGCGCCCGGGCGGCCGCGTCGCGAGCCGCGGAGTCCGCGAGCTCCCCGGGATCAGGCACGACGCCGTCGATGGGCGCGACCTGCGCCGGGTTGGTCCCCCAGGTGACGTGGGGGACCAGCGACGCCGCGTCGAGGCGGACCTCCTTGGCGAAGCTGGCGCCCGGGTCGGTGGGGAGCGACCGCCACCAGCGGAGCGCCTCGTCCCACTCGCGCCCTTTCGGCGCGTGGGGGCGACCCTCGAGGTAGGCGAACGTCGTGTCGTCCGGCGCGACCATGCCAGCGCGCGCCCCGCCCTCGATGCTCATGTTGCACAGCGTCATCCGGCCCTCCATCGAGAGGGCCCGGACGGCCTCGCCCCGGTACTCCAGGACGTGACCGAAGCCGCCGCCGGTGCCGATCCGCCCGATCACCGCGAGCGCCAGGTCTTTCGCCGTCACCCCTTCGGGTGCGCGCCCCTCGACGGTGATCGCCATGGCAGACGGGCGGACCTGTGGGAGGGTCTGGGTGGCGAGCACGTGCTCCACCTCGCTGGTGCCGATCCCGAATGCGAGCGCGCCGACGGCGCCATGGGTCGAGGTGTGGCTGTCGCCGCACACCACCGTCATCCCGGGCTGCGTCAGCCCGAGCTCAGGGCCGATCACGTGCACGATCCCCTGGTTCGGGTGGCCCATCGGAAAGCACCGGATGCCGAATTCCGCGCAATTGGCGTCCAGCACCTCGAGCTGGCGCGCGGAGACGGGGTCGGTCACCGCCGAACCGGTGGTCGGGACGTTGTGGTCGGCGGTGGCGACCGTGAGATCTGGACGGCGGACGCGACGCCCGGCGAGGCGGAGCCCGTCGAACGCCTGGGGAGACGTCACCTCGTGGACGAGGTGCAGGTCGATGTAGAGGAGGTCGGGCTCGCTTTCGCCAGAGCGCACGACGTGGGCGTCCCAGACCTTGTCGAGCAAGGTGAGGGCGGGCGCGCCGCG
>JAKATJ010000070.1:10370-11740 GCA_021828005.1 Actinomycetes bacterium
GCGTCGCCGTGCGGGGCTCCGTGTAGGTCTCCGTGCGCGTCGCTCAAGCGCCGACCTTCACGATCTCGACCGCCAGCTTGCCTCCGGGTGCGTCGTAGGTGATCTTGTCGCCCGCAGTCCTGCCAATGAGCGCCTGCCCGAGCGGGGCGCTCGGGGACACCACGGGCATGTCGCCGCGCCGCTCCTCGATCGAGCCGACGAAGAACTCCTGCGTGTCGTCGTCACCCTCGTAGCGCAGCGTGACGACGGTCCCCTCGGAGACCGTTCCGTCCGCTGCCGGGCCTGCTTCCACGATCTCGGCGTGCTTGAGGAGCGCCTGGAGCTGGCGGACCCTCGATTCCATCTTCCCCTGGCTGTCCTTGGCAGCGTGGTAGTCGCCGTTCTCGGAGAGGTCGCCGAGCGCGCGTGCAGACTCGATCGCCCTGGCGATCTCCACCCGCCCGCGCGTGGTCAGGTCCTCGAGCTCGGCCTGGAGCCGCTCGTAGGTCTCCTGCGTGAGGCGCGCCGGCTCGGTACCGGAAGCGTCGGTCATGTCCGAAAGGCTACAGCGGCGGCCCTTGCCTCCGGTCCGCCCCGCCGCCGTCCCGCCTCGGTCCCGCGCCGTGCGAGACTCCCTGCCGGGGCGGGGACCGGGGGCGGGAACCGAGGGCGGGAACCAGGGGCGGGAACCAGGACGGGAACCGAGGGAGGACGCGATGGGAAGGCGGCGCAGCACGCGCCGAGGCGCGGCCATGCTGACGACGGGTGCCGGGGTCGCGGTCCTGGTGCTCGCGGCGTCCATCGCCACGGCCGAGCCATGGGGATCCCTGGACGCAGGCGCCCAGCAGTCAGGGGCCACGGCGCCGGTGCACGGTGCCGCCACGACCGCCACCCCCGTCCTGCAGGAGGTCTGGAGCAGGAAGCTTGCGGACGGCCCTCACGGGGAGGTGGCGCTCGGCTCACCCACGCTCGCGACACTGGCAAGCGGCCCCGCCGTCGTCTTCGGCGACCGCTCCGGCCACGTCTACGCGCTCAACCTCGCGACCGGCGACCCCGTGCCAGGATGGCCGAGGAACGTCGGCGTACGCGTGACATCCACCCCGTCGGTGGTGAAGAGGCCCGGCACAGCGTTCGACACGGTGATCGTAGGGAGCGGCGACGCCGCGGAGCCGTGCGCCGGGGGGTACGAGTGGCTGTTCCCGACAGGCTCCCAAGACCTCGTTCGGGGACCCAACCCCCCGACAGACCGCAATTGCGGCGCCAGCGGCGTCTTCGCGGGGATCGCGATCGGCACAATCGGAGGGGTCACGGGCGCGGTGGCCGGCACGCTCGGCCAGGAGATGTACGCCTTCAACGCCACAACGGGCGCGATCCTGCCGGGGTTCCCGTGG
>JAKATJ010000071.1 GCA_021828005.1 Actinomycetes bacterium
CGAGCCGAGATGATCCATCCGCTGACCGCGAACGTCGTCAGCGCGACGGCCAGTGCCACGAGCACCAGCTGAGTCCGGTACTCCCTTCGCCGCGCGACCGTGCGGGTGGACAGGGCCGCCGCGACCTTCGATGAGAACGCCGTTCTTCGATGGGCGACGCCGAGCACACGAGGAAGGAGCCGAGCTGAGAGCACGCCGAGGGCGACCGCGAGGAGTCCAGGGGACAGTGCTGCGAGAGGGTTCGAGCCCGAAGGACCACCCCCGGAGTCACCGTTGACGACGAGCTCGAAGAAGCCGGCACCCGCAAGAGCGATCCAGGCTGCGTCGCCGAGCAGCGCCCAGCGGGGGCTGTCTGGGGTCGGAATGGCGTCGGCAGCAGCGCTGAGCCCCCCTGCGAGGGACCGACGTGCACCGAGGGCCGCCGCGCCGACGCCGACGAGACCGGCGGCGAGGGCGGATAGGACGGCGAGTTGCGTCACGGAGGCACCGACTCCCGGGCCGAACACCGTCGAAGCAGCCGCTCGGGCGACCACCCACGCGGTGAGGAGTCCCAGTGGCACTGCGGCGGCCACGATCGTAACGGGCTCGGCAAGCGCAACCGCGATCGTGCTGCGCATGCGGAAACCTCGGAGCTCCGCGAGTCGCACGTCTGGCTCTCGTTCGGCCGCCGTCCTGTTCGCGACGAAGTACAGGACGAAAATACCGAGCAACGCAAGCTCGAGGTCGACCACGTCGACAACCGTCCCGGCTGCGTGCTCAGTGGACCCGGCGACGTCGAGCAGATCGAGAAGCCGGGTGCTCACACGAACACCCGAGTGTCGGTAGGAGATCGACTCGTAACGGTCGAGTCGATGGCGGAAGCCGCTGATCGAGTCGACTGTCAGAGAGCCGTAGTGATAGGGCACCTGTCCGAGGACATAGATGCGGTCCCTCGGAACCCAGGTCGACAGCCCGTGAAGGGTAGCGAACACGGCGTCGAGATTTGTCACGCCTGTATAGAGCTCGGACGGCGAGCCGTAGATGAAGTAGTTGTATGACCACCAGTAGGGTGTGGCCGGGTTGCCCGGCCTGTAAATGCCGACGATGGGTAGCGAGATGATCTCGCCTTTCGAGCCGAACACGACGCGGAGATCGTGTCCGACCGATACTCCGAGGGTCGCCGCATCTCGCGTGCTCACGATGATGCCGCGTCCCCTCGCACAGGTTCCCGACACGATCCGCAGATGGGAGCACTCGCCGGTTCGGGCGACGAGCGTGCCAGCGAAGGGAAGTGTGCCTCGGTAGGGGGTGCGCGTCACGCGGGAGAGATGAATCCGCGTCGATGCAGGTCCGCGATGCCAAGACGTCGTCGCCGTCAGGTCGGCGGAGACAGACGCGTGCCCGTGAGCGGAGAAATTCGCGGGAACCGACACGAAGCCGGCCGTCTCGGTGAACAGTGGCTTGACCCACCATCTCGGTCCACCCGCAGGCTCTGGTGCGCTCCGGACGAACCTTTCGATCCATGGCAGCGTGCGGTTGCCGGTGGTAGGAAAGAATTCGAGCCCAGTTGTCACCGGGGGCGCGGGTGCCAAGGTGCCGGTCAACACGACCTGATCTGCGCTGTGAAGGTAGATCGGACCGAAAGCGGCGACACCGGTCGCGAAAACTGCAACGGCCAGCATCGCGACCGAGCTCCGGGCTCGCCACCGGAGCCCGGAAATGAGCAGTGCGGCGCGCGTGCTCCTGTGGACCGCTCCCTGGAGCCTGCCGACGCGCGCGGTCATCGCACCCCTCTCGACTCTCCCGAGGTCCTAGGCTACCAAGACAACCGTCGAGCGCCGCAGGCGGCCTCGTCGACCTCGGGGGTCACGTTCCGTTGCTCCCTGCGGCGCTCCGGCCTGCGTGGCGAATGGCCGTGTTCGGTGCTGCTCGGAACGAGGGCGCACCCAAGGATCTTTGCGAGCAAGGCACGGCAAGGGAGGCCCGGCCGTCGCGGACCTGGATGATCGAGGTGTCCATGCCGCATCGATGCAAAAGTCGTCTGTGCCGGTCGTTGTTCATGCCGGTGTTCGGGGCGAGCGCGCGCATGCATACTTCGAACTGCTCGAGACCCGAGGTCTCCGTAAAAGGCGATTGGCGTTGGGCCTCGGCAGATCTGCTACATTGAACACCGACCTTCGACAGTCGCGCCGTCGATGCGGCAGTCGTCACGAACCCACGGGAGATTACCGAGGAACTGACGCGTAGGCACGGACACAAACCGGCCGCACACCCTATGGCCAGATGCCAGGACGGGAACTGCCTTCCGCAACCCGCCCGGGGGACTGCATGCGATGGCCGGTGCCACGCACAACACCAAGCGGAGTGAGGCGCTGATTGCGTCCGACTACGGGAGGTGCAATGCGGACCCGCATCGCACAGAAAGCGGCTCGCGACTTGGTCGCGTCCGTTCGTACCACCAGCAATGGATGTACCCGTCTCTTTCGGCGAGCAGCCGGTTGCGGCCTCGTCGGCGCAGCTCTCGTTGCCGGGGCAATGATCAGCCCGTCGACGGCAGCGGCCCATCATCGATTCGATACCAAGTACCGCAAAGGCGAAGTGAGCATCTCTCTCCCTCCCCGGCTCTCGCTCATGCCGATGGCGATGCACTGGCTTACCGCCTGGAGGGAAGCAGATGTACGAGTACATATCGATGCACATGGTCTTGCGCGATTTCGCGCGGAGAAGCATGTGCAGATGAGACTGCCGTCACCGAAGCGTCAGTCGCCCCCGCGTCCGTCGCCGTCGGCGATACCTACCGACTCCAACAGCACGACAACTTCTGACTGGGCGTGTATCCGACTGCATGAGTCCGGTGACCAGTACAACTCGCCGACAGCGCCGGGCGGCGCCTACGGGTTCTTGGAGATCACCTGGTTGTCGCTCGGGTATTCGGGCTGGCCGTATCAAGCGTCGGCTGGCGTTCAGAGTCGGGCAGCGCTGTTCCTGTACAACGAGTTCGGATGGCAGCCCTGGAGCACGCGTTTCGTCTGTGGACTGTAACGCCACCCCCGGGCGCCTTCGCCCGAGAGCCGGCCGTCGTCGGGAGGTCCGGAGCGGTGTTCGCCGCGCGCTTGCACGACGAGCCGACGATCGGGTTCGACCCTTCGGCACGACGTGACGCGTGGGTTGTCGTGCGCCGGCTCACGAGTGGCGGAACGACTGGGCCCCGCGCCGTGGTCGCGTCGGGACGGGGAAGCGATCGGGATCGCGCGACCGGAGAAGCTGGTGGGACCGCTGGCTTTGCTCGGAGCCGCGCGTGCGAGCTATCTCGCCGGTCGCTCGTTCTTTCCTCGCCTGATCGCCTGCTCGTTCCAGGACGGACTGCGACTGGCCTTCGACTTCGGAGCCGGATCGGCGATGATGTCGACCATCGCGTCGTGGGTGCGAGGAGGCAACTACGTCCGCGCCGAAGAGCCGCTCCTCGAGGAGGTCGAGATCGGCTTGCTCGAGGTGGGCGAAGTGGCAGCGGCGGTCGTGTGAGGTGCCGGCTATCTGGGCACTCCGGATCTCGACGATCTGACGCGCCCGTAGCGGTGCGCTCGGAGCGTCTCGAGTACGGCGATGTTGCGCGGCCATGGTCGATGCGGTGGTCGGGACCGGCGTCGATCCGGTGACCTCGCGCTTTTCAGGCGCGCGCTCTGCCAACTGAGCTACCCGACCGCGGGCGACAGGGTATCCGCCGCCGAGGACCTCCTCGGGGGCGGCCCCTGTGCGCGGACCTGACGGGATTTGAACCCGCGACCTCCGGCTTGACAGGCCGGCGTGCACTCCGAGCTGCACCACAGGTCCTCGAAAGGCGAAGCCTCACTATAGGCGAGCGCTGCTCCGCGTCCTTGCGGCGAGCTCGGCGCGGCGCCCCGCGAGACACGACCTCCACGTCGCCGGGCTGTTTGGCTGCGGAGAAGGTTCCCATGCAGGCATACCGTGGCCGATGGGTCACCTTTGACGACGACGGGATCCGAATCCGCGCCTACCGGCCGCGGCCCCGGGCGGACACCGAGCTCGTCGTTGAGCTGCGGCGGTCTCGGCCACGCCTGGCCATGGACCGGCAGCTCCGGGCACCGGGGGCCACGCAGGAGGCGAACGTTTCGACGCTGGAATGGTGGCCCGCGTCACGCGTGCAGCGTGCCCTTGCGAGGACAGCCCCAAGCGCGGCGTGGCGTGCCCCCAACGGGATTCGAACCCGTGCTACCGCCTTGAAAGGGCGGCGTCCTGGGCCGCTAGACGATGGGGGCGCGGTCCCGTTCACGGCACTCCGGCGCACGCTACCAGCGTCGTTCCGAGCTGCGTCAGGAGCGGACCCTCGCGGCGCTCGTCGCTGCACCCGGCGCAGACTCCACCCTCGGCGTCCCGTCGCCGACGTGCCTCGCCTTGCCGGGGACCCGCAATGGGCCGGCCGCCATTTCGGGGTTGTGGTGGGTCAGCGCGAGGAAGTACTGCACCACGCCGATGACGAGCACGGTCGCACCGAGCTCGTGCACCTCGACGAGTGCCGCAGGGAGATGGGTGAAGTACTGCGTGTAGCCGACCACCGCCTGGAGCACCAGCACCACCACGAGAACCCGAGCGGCCTTCCGTATGCGCTCCGGCACGCTGAGCGCATGCAGCAGGACCGCCAGAGAGAGGACGATCCCGATCAGGAAGAGAGCGAGCGTCGAGTGGAGCTCCGCCATGTCGCGCAGCGGCACTGGGATCCGCTTGATCACCTGTCCCTGGGAGCTCCCTCCGTCGGGCGCGGCGCCCGTGGTGGCCGCGCCCGCAGCCAGAACGACGGCGACGAGCACGAGGAGGCCACGCGAAAGGAGGATCACCGGTCGAGGCACCAGGACCTGGCCCGGCATCGAGTAGTCGCGGCTCGCTCGATGCACCAGCACCACTGCATCGACGAGCAGGATCACCGTCGCCAGGAAGTGCACCATCACGAGGTAGGGGTTCAGCTTCGAGTAGACGACGATCCCACCGATGACCGCCTCCACGAGCACGCCGGCGATGAGGCCTCCTGACAGCCATGCGAGGTCGCGCCGAAATGGCCGCCTGAGGAGCGTCGCGACGAAGGTTGCGCCGATCACCACGACGAGGACGATGGTGACCATGCGGTTGCTGAACTCGATCAGGGAGTGGTAATGGAGCGGCGGCGTCAGGTGGCCATTCGTGCACGTCGGCCAGTCCGAGCAGCCGAGCCCAGAGCCCGTGAGGCGCACCGCGGCACCGGAGAGCAGGATCGCTGCGACGCAGACGAGAGAGACGATCGAGATGCGACGGACCGTGGACGGTGGGAGACGGGACCGGTGCCTGCTGGGTGCACCAGTGGCGACGGGCGAACGCACGTCGATCGATGGTAGCGGTGGTGTCAGGAGCTCCCCGGGCGGCCTGTACCTCTTTGCCTTCGACGACAGGGGTGCTCCTCGAGGGAGGTGCCACACCCTCTGTCTCGGGGTCACTCCCAGCGGAAGGTGAGCGTCGAGAGCACCGACGAGCCGATCGCCCATGCGCCGAGCGTCACCCACGCTGCGTCCGGCACGGGGCCGCCGGTGCCGAGCGCAGCGTGCAGCGCTTCCGAGAGCGCCGCGGCCGGGAGCCCACGCGCCACGCCTGCGAGCGCACCGGGAAGCTTCGCCACCGGCACGACCATCCCGCCGAGCAGCAGCAGCACCAGGTAGAGGCCGTTCGCTGCGGCAAGGTTCACCTCCGCGCGGAGCACCCCTGCAAGGAAAAGGCCGATCCCGCCGAATGCAACGGTCGCGAGCACCGCCGCAGCGAGCGCATCGGCGGCTCCGGCCCCAGCGTGGCCGTGCCCGGGATGCCAGCCGAGGGCGTAGCCGACGGGTACGAGGATCGCCGCCTGCACCACCTCCACGAAGAAGACGGTCGTGATCTTCGCCCCGAGGAGGCGAGGGCGTCCGAGCGGCGTCGAGCCGAGGCGTTTCAGCACGCCGTACCCGCGCTCGAATCCCGTGGCGATACCGAGCGACACCATGGCCGTGGACATGATCGCCAGGGCGAGGATGCCGGGGACGTAGAACGAGACTGCCGGCCCGGGACCGGTGGACACTACGTGGGACGTCGAGAAGAAGACGAGGAATGCGACGGGGATCCCAACGGTGAGGAGGAGCGTCTCACCGCGTCGCAGCGTCATGTACGTCTCGGCCCCCACCTGGGCGGCGAACGGCCGGAAAAGGCTCATCGCCGGCTCCGTCCGTCCAGGTCCGTCGCTTCGTCGTGGGAGCGGAGCACGTCGAGGTAGGCGTCCTCGAGCGAGCGGCCTACTCGGAGGTCTCGGAAGGCGACGTCGCGCTCGGCGAGCCACGACGTGACGGCCGCGGCGAGCGCGCCGGGCGTGAAGTCGGGCGCCACGGTCTCGCCAGTGACTGCCTCCGGGAAGACCGTGGCCTCGACCCGGTAGCGGCCCGGCTCTTCCTCGGTCACCGTCACGCCGCGGCCGATCACCGACCGGAGCCCCTGGAGGTCGAGACCCGGAGGAGCACCGAAGGCCACCTCCCTCGCGGCGCGCGGCTCGCCCATCAGGGATGCCGGGCTGCCCTCGGCGACGACGGACCCACGGGCGAGCACGAGGACCCGGTCCGCGAGGCGCTCGGCCTCGTTGAGCTCGTGGGTGGTGAGGAGGACGCAGGCGCCCCGGTCGCGTGCGGCGCGGATCAGTTCGCGCACGGCGAGACGCCCCTCGGGGTCTACTCCCGCGGTGGGCTCGTCGAGGAGCAGCACATCGGGGCGACCGACCAGAGCGAGCGCCAGCGAGAGGCGCGCTTGCTCCCCCCCCGAGAGTCGGCGCCAGGGGGTACGCGCCACCGGCCGCAGCCGGACGAGGTCGAGGAGGACCTCGGGATCCTCGGGGTTGTCGTAATAGGAGGCGAAGAGGCGGAGCGCGCGCCGCGGGGGGAGCATCGGGTACACGCCTCCGTGCTGGAGCATCACACCGATCTGCGAGACGACCGATCCATGGTCGGCTACGGGGTCGAGCCCGAGAACGCGCACGACCCCCGCCGCAGGTCGGCGGTAGCCCTCGAGGCACTCCACCGTCGACGTCTTGCCGGCGCCGTTGGGACCGAGGATGCACAGCACCTCACCGCGCCCAGCGGCGAACGAGACGCGGTCCACCGCGGTACGGGAACCGTAGCGAACGACGAGGTCGTCGCATCGTACGACGGGCACGGCCGGTGCGGCGCGACCGTGAGGAGGAGGGAGGCCATCGGCCCGCATACCGCGGCCACGCTACTGTCGGCGGACGAATGATTGATCTCCACCTTGTCCGTGACGACCCCCGGCGCGTCAAGGCCGCACTCGCCAGGCGCGGGATCCCTCCGGAGGAGGTTGACGCCATCACGCGACTCGACGGGATGCACCGCGCAGCACTGAAGCGACAGGAGACCCTGAGGGCGCAGGTGAAGAGGCTGTCGCGAGAAGTCGGCGGCAAGAGACACGCAGGGGACGCCGAAGGCGCGGCAGCGCTCGCCGACGAGAGCCGCCGCGTCGGCGAGGAGGAGAGGGAAGCGGCCCAGGAAGTCGATCGACTGGCCGGCGATCTGCGTGATCTGCTGCTCGTCATGCCGAATTTGCCCGCTGAGGACGTGCCGGACGGTGCGGGACCGGAGGACAACGTGATCCTCCGTCACTGGTGGCCGGGTCGGGAAGGCGGCACTCCTGAGCCCGTTCCAGGAGAGCACCAGCGCGTTCCGCATTGGGACGTCGGGAGCCGCCTGGGCATCCTCGACATGCCGAGAGGGGCGCGCCTGGCCGGATCGATGTTCCCCCTTTACCGTGGGGACGGGGCGCGCCTCTTGCGGGCGCTCACGTCGTTGGCGTTGTCGCGTCATGCGGACGCGTACGAGGAGATTCGTCCGCCGACCCTGGTGCTGACCGAGACGATGGTCTCGACGGGCCACCTCCCCAAGTTCGCGGACGAGGCGTACCACATCGAGCGCGACGGCCTCTGGGCCATTCCCACTGCCGAGGTGCCCCTCACGTCCATGCACCGCGGTGAGATCCTCGAGGAGGCCGACCTGCCGGTCCGTCTGACCGCGGTGTCCCAGTGCTTCCGCCGGGAGGCGGGCGCCGCGGGGCGCGATACGAGAGGGCTGTTGCGGGTCCACGAGTTCGAGAAGGTCGAGCTGTTCGCGTACGCCACTCCCGCGCAGGCGCGCGCGCTCCACGCGGACATCCTGGCGAGAGCGGAGGGGTTGCTCCGCGATCTCGCCCTCCCCTACCGGGTCGTCGACCTGTGCACTGGCGATCTGGGAACGTCCTCAGCCAGGACCTTCGACCTCGAGGTCTACGCGCCGGGCTCTGACCGGTGGCTCGAGGTGTCGTCGGTCAGCTGGTTCGGCGACTACCAGGCCCGGCGGGCGAACGTCCGATTCCGTCCCGCGGCGGGCGGCCCCCCGGTGCTCGTCCACACCTTGAACGGGTCCGCCCTGGCCTGGTCGCGTGTGTGGGCTGCGCTGGTCGAGTGGGGGCGTCAGCCGGACGGCTCGGTCCGCCTGCCCGATGTGCTCAGCCCCTGGTTCGGGCCCGAACCGACCATCCGGCCACGGTGAGGCGCGCGGCGGGCCACGGTGCCGCCGCAGGGGGCCCCTGTGCGCGGACCGGGTCGTCAGGGACGCTGTGCGGCGACCTCTGAGGGGTCGAACCGGTACCCGACGCCCCGCACGGTCGTGATGAGGACGGGACGGGAAGGGTCAACCTCGATACGTGACCTGAGGCGCTTCACGTGCACGTCCAGCGTCTTGGTGTCTCCGATGTAGTCGGAGCCCCACACTCGGTCGATCAGGACGTCTCGCGTGAGGACCCGCCTCGCATTCTCGACCAGGAGTGCGAGCAGCTCGAATTCCTTGCGGCGCAGGTGCACCTCGTCGCCCCGGACGAACACGCGACGCGTGTCCAAGTCGACCCGCACGTCGCCCGCCTCGCGGAACCTCTCCTCGGCCCCGGGCATGCGACGGTCCTCTCGGCTCGCAGCTCCGTACCCGCCACCGGCACCCCGGCGCATCACCGCTCGGATGCGAGCGACGAGCTCGCGGAGCCTGTACGGCTTGGTGACGTAATCGTCGGCGCCGACCTCCAGGCCGACCACCGTGTCGATCTCGGCACCTTTCGCAGTGACGATGATGATCGGGACGCTCGACCGGCTCCGGATGGCGCGGCAGACGTCGATCCCGGACACCTTCGGCAGCATCAGGTCGAGGAGGACGAGGTCTGGTTCCTTCTCGTCGAAGAGCCGCAACGCCTCAGAGCCGTCCCGCGCGACGGTGACCTGGAAACCCTCCCGGCCGAGCCCGATCACGAGCGCGTCGACGAACGACTCTTCGTCCTCGACGAGGAGCACGTTGATGGGTCGGGATTCGGTCGTCATGGTCTGTCGCGAGAAGGGTATCGGGGCGGAGCCCGGTCGCGCCCGGAAGGCTCCTTCAGCCGCTTCTGTCCAGCTGCAGCGGCAAGACGAGGGTGAACGTGGAGCCTTCTCCCTCGCGGGACTCCACCTCGACCCAGCCCTGGTGGTTGCTCGCGACATGGCGGACGATGGAGAGCCCGAGACCGGTCCCTCCGGTCTCACGGCTGCGTCCATGGTCGACGCGATAGAAGCGCTCGAAGATGCGGTCGAGGTCCCGCTGGGGAATCCCGACTCCGTGGTCGACGACCGAGATCCGCACGTTCTCACGGGGGGGGCGCGTGAGAACGCTTCGCCCGTTGGGAGCTTGCACGACCGGGTTCGTCGTCGACTCCCCGAAATTGTTCGGCGGGGTCGACCCCTGGACCTGAGCTGCCGGGCCCTGGGTGCCCGCGTTCGGCGCAGCCACTCGCCCGCCGTCCTCGGACGGAGCGGACTCCTGGGCGCCGTGGTGCTCCGTGACCGGGGTGTCGACCGGGGTGTCGACCGGGGTGTCGACCGGGGTGTCGACCGGGGTGTCGACCGGGGTGTCGACCGGGGTGTCGACCGGGGTGCCGACCGGGGTGCCCACCGGGGTGCCCACCGGGGAGAGGCCCCACGGGCTGCTGGCAGGTGCGAGCGTGGCAGGTGCAACCTCAGCTCCGACAATGACGTTGCTGTCGTCGTAGGAGTACGTCACCGCGTTCTCGATCAACGCGTGCATGGCGGAGACCAGCTGCCTGCGATCTCCCAGAACGACCACAGGGGGCCGGGGTTCCTCCATGGTTATGGTGATGTGGCGCTGCTCAGCGGTGGCCCGCACCCGCTCGACCGCCTCGGCCATCACCAGGCTCACAAGGACAGGTTCGCGCGGCGGCGCTGCCTCGGATTCGATTCGGCTCAGGTCGAGCAGGTCGTCGATGATCCGACTGACGCGGAATGCCTCGGTGTGAATCCTGTTCGCAAGCCGTCTTGCCACTTCGGCGTCGGGCTCCGCGACGAGCGTCTCAGCAAGCAACCCGAGCGCCCCCATCGGCGTCTTCAGCTCGTGACTCACGTTGGCGACGAAGTCGCGGCGGATCTCCTCGAGCCTTCGCCGTTCCGACACGTCCTCGATGATGGCAATGACCCCGAGCGGCCGCCGACCGTCGTCGATGAGTCGGGCCCGGACGAGAAGCGTCCGGCGAGGTGGCCCGTAGAGGTCCAGCGTCCGTTCGGCAGTCCCGGCGTCCCACGCGTCCTCGAGAAGCTCCGTGACTGCTTGTGCGGCGAGCGCATCGCCGTGGCGGCTCGTCATCAGCGCGTTGGCCCGTGCGTTGCGGTAGATGACCGTGGCGTTCTCGTCACAAAGGACGACGCCCTGGGGGAAGGCGTCGAGCGATCGGCGCAGCCGGATAGCGTCGGCGCTCGAATCCGCGACGGCCTCGGTAGCTGCTCCAGTCACCTGTTCGAGGTAGGAGAGCGCGTTCTCGAGGCTCGAGTGCTCGTCGGGCGTCTCGATGCCGAGGCGCGAGCCGAGCGCGGTGAGTCGCTGGGAGATCGCCCGCCGCCCTGAGTGGCGGCCGATCAGGAGGGCGAGGGTGACCCCGACCACGAAGATCGCGGCGCCGACTCCGACGACCTCGGGAGCGGGGAAGCCGCTCGAGACCCCTGCGAGCCCCACGACCCGGGCCGCGCGGAGCGATCCGCAGGCGACGAGCACCAGGGTCGTCACCTTTGCCCTTCGCCTGCTCCGCTCCG
>JAKATJ010000072.1 GCA_021828005.1 Actinomycetes bacterium
CAAGAGGCGATGGAGGCGGCGCGCGACCACGCAGGGATCAAGGTGTCGATCGACGTCGCGTTGGACCGCTGAGGCGGGGTGTCAGCTCCCGGCACCCCGTACGAGCCCCAGGACTTGCTCGTGGAGGTGCTCGTCGGCGGCGCAGACGAGCGACGACGCGTCGAGGGTCCACGGCTCGCCTGCCGCGTCGGTCACCCGTCCTCCCGCCTCTGCGACGAGGAGGGAACCAGCGGCGACGTGGACCAGGCCAGGGGTGGCGAACAGCGCGCAGCCGGCGATCTGGCCGGTCGCCACGTACGCCAAGGACAGGGTGGTCGAAAAGCACCGCACGTCCCAACGATCGGATCTGATCGCCTCGGCCACGCCCCGGGCCGCCTGCGCACGTGCCGATGCCGCCCTCGGCCACGCGCCGAGATCCACGATCAGGCTGGAGGTGGAGGCAGCGAGCTGCTCCGAACCGTCATCGAGCACCCGCCACGCGCCGCGACCCACCTCCGCCACCAAGACGTCGCCGTTCGACCCGTCCCCGACGACCGAAACCGCGACCACGCCACCCTCGACCATCGCGACGTTGACCGCGAACAGCGGGATCCCTGACGCGAAGTTCCTGGTCCCGCAGATGGGGTCGACAAGCCAGTACGGCGTGGCGTCGGGCACGTCGCCGGCCCGCTCCTCGCCGACGACCGGCCACGAACCGGCACCGGCCAGCAATTGCCGGAGCCGGTCCTCGACCACGACGTCGGTGTCGGTCACGACGTCACGACCGACCTTCGCATGGACCTCGCCGGTCCCCAGCGCGGCGAGCTGCAGGGCTTCGCGGACAGCGGAGATGGCGGCCGTCGTCTCGGATCGGAAACCGGTCATGGCACATCTTGGCTCGCAGCCGGGCTCCCGGCCCATGGAGCAGAGACGTCCGAGTGCCGACGGTACGCCGAGCCGGCGGTCGGTCGAACGACCCGCGTGCTCACACGGGATCTGCGAGCCGTTCGATGGTCTCCTCGATGTCCGATTCGGTGGTTCGCGGGTTGATCGTGCACAACCGCAGGACGGACCGCCCGCGCAGCGTCGTGCTGGTCACCGCTGCGAACCCGTCGTGGTTGACCCGCGCTGCCGCCAGAGCATGGTCCTCGTGGCCGGTGCCCGTCCGCGCGAACGTCACGATCCCCAGCTGGGCAGGCGTCACGACCCGCCATCGCCCGTCGTCGGCGAGCACACGTTCTGCATGCTCGGCGAGCTCGATGCCGCGCTCGATCGCCGCACGGATCCTCCCCACGCCGTAGACGCGGAAGGTGAGCCACACCTTGATCGCCCGTGCCCGCCTGCTCAGCTCGAGGCCCCGGTCGCGCAGGTCGACCTCACCGGGGTCGGCCGTGGCGTTCGCGAGGTACTCCGCCGACATGTCGAACGTGCTTTCGAGCGCGCCGGGGTGCCGAACCAGAAGGGCGCCGACGTCGTAAGGCTGGAAGAGCCACTTGTGCGGGTCCAAGACGAGGGAGTCCGCCAGCTCGATGCCTGCGAGCAGTGAACGGCCTCTCTCGCACCACGCGCCCGGCGCGCCGTAGGCGCCGTCGACGTGCAGCCACAGCCGCTCCGACCGGCACAGGTCCGCCAGGTCGGGGAGCGGATCGACCGCGCCGGTGTTGGTGGTCCCTGCGGTCGCGACGACCACGGTGGGACGGCGCCCCTCTCGACGGTCTCTCTCGACCGCCGCTGCGACGGACTCGACCGGCATGCGGTACCGGTCGTCGGTCTCGAGGACCTTCACGTGCTCGGGTGGAAACCCCGTCGCCACCAGGTCCCGCCGGATCGACGCATGCGTCTGGTCGGAGAGGTAGACCACGCCCGGACCACCGACGCGGCGCGCCGTCACGAGCGCGGTCATGTTCGCGAGCGACCCTCCGCTCGTGAGCACGCCCTCCGTCCCCTCCGGCATCCCGAGCAGCGACCGCAGCCAGTCGAGCACCACGAGCTCGACTGCCGTCGGACCGGCACCACCCGCCCAGGAGGAGGCGATCGCGTTGAACCCGGTCGCGAGCCACTCGCCGAGGACGGCTGCGAACGAGGACGGCCCCGGCACCCGAGCGAAGTACCGTGGATGGTCGCCGTGCTGCATGTGGGCGAGCGCGACGTCGACGAGGGCGGACATCGCGGCGAGCGGGTCACCCGGCTCCTCTGGGACCGGTCCTCCCAGGGCCCCCATGAGCTCGTCGAAAGGCCGCGCGGCGATCACCGGCTGTAGCGGACCGTTCTCGAAGTGGTCGAGCACGCTGTCCACGACCCAGTGGGCGAGGCGGCGCATCTCGTCGGGCTTCATGCCGAGCGTGTCCGCCGGGTGCACGTCGCGCACGTCGCCCATTGTCCCCCACTGGACCACCAGGAGGTGCCTTCGCTTCCTCCGCACGGCGACGGACTACGTTTCGCCCGTGTCGCGCTCGTTGACCGTCCTGTTCATGCCCGAGAGCGCGTACGGCCCCACGAACAACTGCATCGGCATCGGCGCGGCGCTCCGCAGGCGCGGCCATCGCGTCGTCTTCGCCTCGGAGGCGTCGTGGCGAGGGAGGCTCGAGCGTTTCGGGTTCGAAGAGGACCTCGTGGAGCTCGCACCCCCCGCCCGGGCACCCGGCACGGACAGCCCGGGATCGGAGGCCACCGAAGAGAGCGCCGACCCTTCGGCCGACGCCGGGCAGTTCTGGACGGACTTCGTGAAGGAGACGGCGCCCGCATTCAGGCTCTCGACGCTCGAACAGCTGGAGCGCTTCGTCCGTCCCACCTGGCAGGCGCTGTGCGAGGGCGCACGCTTCGCCCAGGAGCAGCTCGAAGCGGTGATCGATCGGCAACGCCCCGACGTCGTCGTCGAGGACAACGTCTGTGCGTTCCCGGCGCTCCTCACGGCTCGGGCTCCCTTCGTCCGGATCGTCTCGTGCAACCCTCTCGAGCTGGCCGGTGCGGAGCTCCCCCCGAAGTACTCGGGCTATCCGATGGACGACGACGGCGCCTGGCGGGAGTTCCGGGCAGAGTACGAGCGCCTGCACCGGGACCTGTGGTGCGAGTTCGACGAGTGGGTGCGCTCATGCGGGGCGGCCGGGCTGGACGACCTCGAATTCATCCACGAGTCCGACGTTCTGAACCTCTACGTGTATCCCGAGGTCGTCGACTACCCGGGCCTTCCTCCGAGCGGCGCCAGATGGCACCGTCTGGAGTCCTGTGTCCGCGAGACCGAGGGGAGCTTGACACCCTCGCTCTCGGAGTTCGTCCAGCGGCCGGGGGGCGCGCTCGTCTATCTCTCGCTCGGATCGCTCGGCTCGGCGGACGTGGAGCTGATGGAACGACTCGTCGCCTCCCTCTCCCGCACGCCCCACCGCTACATCGTGAGCAAGGGCCCGCTCGCAGCCTCCTACGAGCTCCCCGACAACATGTGGGGCGCGCCACAGGTGCCCCAGACCCAGGTGCTGCCGTTCGTCGACGTCGTCATCACGCACGGCGGGAACAACACGACGACCGAGTCCCTCCACTTCGGGAAGCCCATGGTCGCCCTTCCACTCTTCTGGGACCAGCACGACAACGCGCAGAGGCTGGCGGAGACGGGCTTCGGTCGACGCCTCTCGACGTACGGGCACCGCGACGACGACTTGATCTCCGCGGTGGACGACCTGCTCGCCGACGACGGGTTGCGCACCCGGATGGCCCGGGTCGGCCAGGCGATCCGCGCCCGGCGCGGCGTGGAGCAGGCGGCGGCGCTCATCGAAAGGGCCGGAGAGGTCTCGAAGGGCGAAGGGTTGCCCAGATGAGCCCAAGGCCTCGGGGAGGTCTCCCGTCTGCAGAGCTCGCCGGTCAGCGCGCTCTCGTCCGTTCAACGTCCGCCTGTCCTCGGGAGGCGGGAGCGAGCTGACGTCCGAAGCGCCCCTCCTGCAAGGATGGAGAATGTGCCCGACCCGCTTCTTGCGCCGCGCCCCGAGATCGCGCCGGAGCTGGTCGCGGCCTTGCTCGCCGACGTCTACGGGATCTCGGGCGAGCTGACCGAGCTGCACGGCGAACGTGATCTGAACTTCCGCGTGGACGCCGCGGACGGGCACCGCTACGTGCTGAAAGTCCACCACCCCGAGGACTCGGGCGACGTGGTCGAGATGCGGACGCTGGCAATGGCGCACGTCCGTCGGGTCGACCCCGGTCTCCCCGTCCCCGACGTGGTGCGCACCCCCACCGGGGCCGTCCGTGCCGCGATCGCGGGCGGCGACGGCCGCATCTCGGACGTCCAGGTCCTCAGCTTCCTCGACGGCGCCCACCCCGACACCGGGACCCTCGACGTCTCCGCGCTGCACGAGTGGGGGCGGGTCACTGCCCGACTGGGACGGGCGCTGCGCGGCTTCTTCCACCCGGCGGCCGGGTACCGGATCCAGTGGGACATCCGGCACACGAGCTCGTTGCGAGACCGCCTCCACCTGCTCGACGTCGAGGCGAGAAGGCTCGTCGAGCCGGTGATCGACCGGTTCGACACGCGCGTCGCCCCACGCTTCGAGTTCTTGCGCGCCCAGGTCGTCCACAACGACATGAACCCTCACAATGTCCTCGTCGACGCAGGACAGCGGATCGTCGGCATCACCGACTTCGGGGACATGACCCATACCGCGCTCGTCTGCGACCTCGCCGTTGCGCTTGCCGAGGTGCTCGTCGGACGGGACGACGGCTTCGAGGCGGCGTCTCCGATGGTCGCCGGCTACTGCGAAGTGACGCCGCTCGAGGACGAAGAGGTCGCGCTGGTCGCGGACCTGGTCGCCGCGCGCGCGGCCACCGACGTCGTCGTGACGACGTGGCGGCGGCTCCACCACCGGCACGCCGAGGAGCTCCCCGACGCGTCGCTTGGGTTCCTCCGGCGTGTCGAGAGCGCGGGCATCGCTGCATTGGCCGAGCCCGTCGCGCAGGCTGCGCGCCGCACATCGGGAACCTCGCAGAGCGTGCTCTCGTACCGGAGCCGCCCGACGAGCGAGCTCCGCGTTGCCCGGGTGCGGGCCCTCGGCCACCTGGAGCTCAGCTACGAGGAACCCCTCCACCTCGTGCGCGGCGAGGGCGTCCATCTCTTCGACTCGGAAGGTCGGCGCTATCTCGACGCCTACAACAACGTCCCGGTCGCCGGCCACAGCCATCCCGTCGTCGCCGACTCGATCGCCGCACAGAGCAGGCTCCTCGTGACGAACACCCGCTACTTGCACGAGTCGAGCGTCGAGCTGGCCGAGCAGCTGCTCCATCGTGCGCCGAAGGGATTGAAGCGGGTCCTCTTCGTGAACTCCGGCAGCGAAGCGAACGACGTCGCCTGGAGGATCGCCCGCCTCGCGACCGGCCACGACGGCGCGCTCGTGACGCGCTTCGCCTATCACGGCGTGACCGAGGCGACCGCCGACCTCTCCCCGGAGGAATGGCCAGCGGGGTTCGCTCCCGCCAACGTCGGCCTGCTGTCACCCCCAGGGGAACCGGGCAGGGCTGGCGACGCGCTGAGCGCCCTGGAGTCGGTCGGCCACCGCCCCGCCGCCTTGTACGTCGACCCAGCGTTCACGAGCGACGGGATCCTCGGCCCCGCGCCCGCCTGGCTCGCCGACGCGGTCTCGAGCACGCGGGCTGCAGGCGGGATCTTCGTGGGCGACGAGGTTCAGGCCGGCTACGGGCGCACCGGGGTGAGCCTGTGGAGCGTGACCGCGTCGGGCATCGACCCCGACCTGCTCACGCTGGGAAAGCCAATGGGCAACGGCTTCCCTGTCGCGGCAGTGCTGGGTCGTGCGGACCTCGTCGACCCCTTCGTCGAGTCGACCGGCTACTTCAGCACGTTCGGCGGCAACACGCTTGCGTGCGCGGCTGCGCTCGCCGTGCTGCGCGTCGTCGAAGAGGAGCGTCTCGTCGAGCGCGCGGCAGCCTCGGGCACCCGTCTCCGGCGCCTCGTGGACGAGGTCTCCGCACGGCACGACGCCGCAGGCGCCGTCCGAAGCTGGGGGCTCCTGCTCGGCATCGAGATCGTCGACGGCGACGGTGCGCCGGACCCGGATCGGGCCCACCGTGTGGTGAACGCCATGCGCCGGCTCGGCGTGCTCATCGGGACGACTGGGCCTTCGTCGAACGTCCTCAAGATCCGCCCCCCACTCGTCTTCGCCGAGGACGACGGCGAAGAGCTCGCCACTCGCCTCGACGAGGCGCTCTCGGCGCGCTGACCGCCAGCCGCACCCGCGCGACGCCAGCTACCACTTCTCGGAGAGCTCCGGACGACGTGCTCGCCGCAGGCCGCCAGCGTGGCGTGGCGGGATCACCCTGGTCGCGACCGGGCCGCTGACCAACGTGGCGATGGCCCTTCGGACGGGCTCGAGGATCCTCTTGTGCACGATCCGTGCGCCGTGGCCCACGTGATCGACCCGAGGTTGTTCGAGGTGGCGAGCGCGCACCCGCGGGTTTCGGCCTAGGGAAGGGCCCGGATGATCCGCGCCAGCTCCTCTGGTCGGTAACCGAACCTCCTCGCGTAGGCGACGAGCTCGCGCGCCATCGCGACGACGGCACCGCGCTCTGGCGTTCCCGAGACCGTGATGCCCCGGCCGCGGCGGAACTCGAGAAGGCCTTCCTCCCTCAGGATCCGAACGGCGCGAAGCACGGTGTTCGAATTCACACCGAGGACCGCGGCGAGGTCTCGAGCCGACGGGAGCCGCTCACCGGGCTCTGCCTCGCCCTCCGCGATGGCGCGGCGGATCTCCGCTGCCACCTGCTCGTGGAGGGCCATGCGTTCGGAGAAGTCCACCTTGACCCGTTTCATGGTGATAGATATCATATCATCACCCCCATCGTCGACGGAGGGCGGGGTCGGACCACGTGAGCCAGCAGGTCAGCGACCGAGATCGAGACTTGATCGGCCGGCGACCGCCGCCCCCGGCCGCCGGCACGCCCGATGAGCCCGAGGACCTCACGAAAAAGGCGCGTGAGCCAAGAGTCCTCATCGAAGAGGCGCGCCGGCGCCAGAGGCGGCGCAGGGCCTTCTCCGCGCTGGCCCTCGCCGCAGCGGGAGGGCTCGTCGCCGGCCTCCTCACCTCCTCGGGCTCGCCTCCCCGACGAAGGTCTGGCAGGACGACCCCGCCGTCGGTCCCCGCGACAACCAAGACGACGGCGGGACCGACGACGCCGGCCGGCGAACCTGCGACACCGCGCTCGTCCTCCGAGCTCACCCTGCTCTTCAGCTCGGCGTCCCCGCTCATGGGCGTCGTCAACAAGGCGCCGAGCGGGCCTGGGAGCGGCACGGCCGGCCTCTACGTAACCCACGACTTCCTCACCTACACGCGCATCTCGACGCCCACGCTCCCCGCCGCAGTCCGCGACTTCTCCTTCGTCTCGGACGTCACCTTCCCGACGGCCACCGTCGGCTGGGCGGTCGACGTCGCCCCGGGATCGGGGGTCTACCTCTTCGAGACGACCGACGGCGGTGGGCAGTGGCGGTTCGTGCGGGAGGTGCACGCCGAGGCCAACGGCGCCTACGGATGGGTCCGGTTCGTGAGCGCGGCCGTGGGCTGGGTCGGTGCCGGTGACATCGGCTCGAGCGCTCCGTCGACGCTCTTGCGCACCGACGACGGTGGTCGGAGCTGGCAGGCGCTCCCAGGTGACCCGAGCATCGGCGATTGGGCGAGGCCGTCCTTCGTGACCCCGGCGGTCGGCTTCCTGCGCGGGACAGTCGGGCCCGGAGGGAGCACCCGGCTCCTCGAGACGACCGACGGCGGGGCAACGTGGAGTCCGGCACCCCTCCCGCTGCGACCTGCGATCACGGGCGCAGTCTTTCCCGCCCTGCCGAAGATGTTCGGAAGAGACGGCGTGCTCCCGCTCGTCGTCGGCCCCCAGCCGACCGAGCTCACCGCCGGCGAGCAGCCCAGGGTGACCCTCACCTTCGATACGACGAGCGACGGCGGCCGGGCCTGGACCGCAAGAGCCACGCTCCCTTCGCGCGCGTTCACCGGCTTTCAGACCGTGCAAAGCGGCATCGGCTGGATCGCGGCCGGCCCCGCGGCCGCCGTCGCGACCCCGACGGACTGGTGGGTGCTCGCCTTGGACAAGTCCGGCAAGATCGCGGTCCGCACCACCCATGACGCCGGCTCGACGTGGACCACCGAGGCCGGCAGAGGGCTCCCCACCATCCACGTGGCGAGCGTCCTTCTTCACCAGGGCACACCGCTCGTCCTCAAGGCGGTGACGGGCCGGATCGCACTCGTCGTCGCCCAGACATCACCTTCTGGATGGTCGACCTACGTCACGATCGACGGGGGTGCCAAGTGGTCGTTGCTCACACCCCGAGCGGTGACGCTCCTTCCGGCGACACGCGAGCTCCTGACAGCGACCGTCCGGGTGTCCCCCTCGAAAGGCCTGGCCGATGGCGAAAAGGTGCACGTGCGCATCTCGGGCTTCGGAGCGGACGGTCGCTACCACGTCTCGGAGTGCTCGAGCGACACCGCCGTCTCAGAAGCCGGGTGCGGCCTCGAGCTGACAACGCAGCCGACGGTGGCGACCGACGGCGCGGGGAAAGGCAGCGCCACGTTCGCCGTCTCGTCGTCCGCTGCAGCGTCATCCGATACAACGACGACACGGGCGCAGTGCACCAGCCGATGCGTGCTCGTCGTGTCGGGCGGTCTCGGCCACGGGCTGGCCTTCGGGCGCCTCACATTCGGGCGCTGACCGTCGCCATGAGGTGGAACGCGCGAGTGAACATCCACGGGACCGTCAGGTGATCCCGACGCCCGTCGGGGCCGGGAGCTCGGGGCTCGGTTCCACCGTGACCATGGTGGAACCGTGAGCCTTCGCGTCGTCATCTCGCTCCTGCTCGCGCCAGTCGCGATCGCCGCGGGCGTCGCCACCGGGCTCGCAACGACCAACTCGGCTCCGTCCCACGAGCCGCCGACCCCCCACTCCCCTCCGCCCGGTGAGGTGCCGGCCGCGTCCGCCCCCGGTGTCACGGTCTCGCCCCGCACCGGGCTGGTCGGCGGCGAGCGGCTCCGGGTGGTCCTGAGTGAGTTTCCCGCCCACGTCGGCGTGCAGGTGTCGGAGTGTCCGAGCGTGCACGAGATCGGGCGCTCGGGGTGCGTCGGCCAGGGCACCTGGCTCGTCACCGATGCGACGGGGTCTGCGACCGGGACCTTCGTCGCCCAACCCACGACGCGTGTCAGTGAGACACGACCGCTCACGGCGTGCACGACCCGGTGCGTCGTCGCAGCAGTCGAGTCACAGAAGTTCGTGACGTCGGTCTCTGCAGGGCCTGCCACGGCGACGGCATCGGTGTCCTTCGAGCCGGGTGGGACAGGGGGCTTGGCGGACGCCTCACTCCTCGGTCTGAGCTGGGTGAGCACCGAAGACGGCTTCGCCCTGGCCAGCCGACCCTGCGACAAGGGGTCATGCGCCGTCGTGGCCCGAACGACGAACGCGGGCACCTCTTGGACCGCGCTCCCGCCTACCCCTGCGTTCTGCACAGATGCAACGTGCCCGGCTGGAGTGAGCGGCATCGCCTTCGCCTCGTCCATGGTCGGGTACCTCTACGGCCCGGCGACGTACATGACGACCGACGGAGGCGAGCGCTGGCAGGCGCTCCCGGGACCGCGGGTCGAAAGCCTCGCCGTCGGAGGGGGCCGGGGGTTCCGCATCGCCTACGCACACGGCGGCTGCCCGGGGCCGTGCAACCCCGTGCTCCAGGCGGCATTGCCCGGGTCGACCACGTGGCACACGGTCCTCACCGACCTCGGCTACGGCGCCGGCAACTACCTCGTCGTCTCGGGCCCCGATGTCTACGTGGTGACCAATGGGAACCTCGCCTCGGGGGTCGGGACGCAGCGCAGCACCATCTTCCGCTCGATCGACGGAGGTGCCACGTTCGAGACGCTCACAGACCCCTGCGTCGGAAGGCTCCCGACGCCGCACGTCCTCAGTGCGCTTGCCGCCGCCCCCGACGGCGTCCTCGAAGGCATCTGCACCCAGCGCGCCGGGACGGGCGGGCAGTACGTCGTCTCCTCGAGCGACGCAGGCGCCACCTGGAAGCTCCAGCCGTTGCCCAGCGGTGCCACTCGCTTCTTCGGAGAGATCGCGGCTGCGAGCGCGTCGACGATCGCCGTGGCCTCGGGAGCGGTAGGGGGAACCGGTACCACGACCGCCACGCTCCTCGTCACCACCGACGGCGGGAAGTCCTGGGCCACGGCTGCCACCGAGACCGTGCCGGTGGAGGAGACAGCTGCCGTCGCACAGCTCGGCTTCGGGACGTCCCGGGTCGGGTGGTGGGCCGCCGACCCACACACCGTGTTCGTCACCACCGACGGTGGAGCACACTGGACGCGGTTCCCGTTCGCCTCCCCACGATGACAACCCGGCGCGCGCGTGGACCCGTTCGGTCGTGGTCACTCCCGGGGGCCGCGCCAGTTTCCGATAGCGGCGAGCCGCACGCCGCGGATGCCAGCGAGCATTCCCCCGTAAGGGGGTCCGTCGACGGCCACGGCGTCGTGGCGACCCTCGGGTTGGAACTGGGCGAGTTGGGCCGTGAGGATCTCCACCTTGCCCTCTGCGTCGTCGACGATCGTCGGACGGCAGACGAACTGGATGGCGGTGCAGTAGCTGGTCGGCACACCGTCTTCCCCGGCTCCGCCGGCCTTGGCCCGCCAGTAGGACGGGATGTACGCGCAGTCGCCGTGGACGGAGAGGCGAACCCCTGCGGCCGCCTCGAGGTGCGGCCATACCGGGTTCGGGCGGGCGAGGTGCATGAGCAGCTGGTCGCCTTTGAGTGCGAAGTGAAGGGGGAGGACGAGCGGCGCGTGGGTGGGGTCGAGGTTGTTGACGGCGAGCACCCCCCACCGCTCGTGGGACGCCAGCCAC
>JAKATJ010000073.1 GCA_021828005.1 Actinomycetes bacterium
ACGTCCACGTCCACCGCCGTCGGAGGAGGACCTCCCGGCGGCGGCCCGGGGACGGCCCGCAGCCACATCGGCCTCCCCGCCGGCGTGACGACGTCGACCACGACCTCCACCACGCTCCCGGCGGGGACCGGCGTCACCGTGATCGGTGACTCGATCATGGTCGACGCCGCGCCGTACCTCCGCGAGCTGCTCCCCGGCGCGGTGATCGACGCGCAGATCGGCCAGCAGCTCTACCAGGTCCTCTCCGAGGTGCCCCAGCTGAAGAAGGACGGTGACGTGGGCGACGAGCTCATCGTCGAGCTCGGGACCAACGGGTACTTCTCCCCCACACAGCTGAAGGCGCTGCTTCGCGCGCTTGGGCCCATGCGGCGGATCGTGCTCGTGAACACCCGCGAGACACGGCCGTGGGAGCAGGCGGTCAACCAGAGCATCGCCACGGTCGCGCACAGCCTTCCCAACACGACGATGGTCAACTGGTACGCCCTCAGCGCGACCACGCCCCAGTACTTCTACCCCGACGGCGTCCATCTCGATCCGCAGGGCGCTCAGTTCTACGCGTCGTTGCTCGTCCACGCGCTGGAGACGCCGCCTTCACGGCCGCTTGCCGTCGTCCGCCACCGCGACACCACCTCGGCAACGACGGCTCACGCCCCCGCCAAGGAGCGGTGAGCGAGCCCACCCGGCGCACGCCGCCCCACCCGGAACGGTACGGTCGGGAACGATGGCCCGATCGCATGGCGCCGAGGGCGAGGAGCGCTTCTTGACCGGCCCGCGCCCGTGAGGAGGGCGTTCCGGCGACCGGCGCCGGCCCCGACCGGGGCGGCGAGGTCGCGGGCCCGGCTGCCCGCAGCGGCACTCCTCTTCATGCTCGCCGTCGCGGCCGTCGTGGTCGCGCTCGTTGCCGCGGGCGCGAGCGCGGGCAATGGCGCGCCGGCTGCCGGCAGGGGCGCTACCTACTCACATGGCCAGGGCGGCGGGGCGGGGGCGCAGCGCGGGCCGGGGGCCGGATCGACCCCCTCCCTCTCCACCTCCGTCGCCGGAGGCGTCCCGATCGCGCGCGCGCGCTTCGCCCGCGGTGCGTGCGTGGGCTTCGCGCCGACCTCCGGCGACAATCATCACACCGTCTTCATCGACGCCGGCCACGGCGGCGTCGACCCGGGCGGCCCGGGGGTCACCGAGTCCGGCCGGGTGATCTACGAAGCGGGAGAGAACCTCACGATCGAGCTCGAGACGATGAACCTGCTCCGGGCGCAGGGGTTCCGGGTCGTCGTCTCCCGCACCGTCAACACCGACATCATCAAGCCGACGGCGGCCGATCTCACAGGCGGGGTTCTCTCGGTCGCCGGCGCGAGGGCAGACGTCGCCGCGCGCGACGTGTGCGCCGACCTCGCACGAGCGACAGTCCTCGTGGGGATCTACTTCGACGCCGGCACATCGCCGCTCGACGCAGGATGCATCACGACCTACGACCCCGCCCGGTCCTTCGCCGCCGAGAGCAAGCGGCTCGCGGCGCTCCTCCAGCGCGACGTGCTCGCCCGCATGAACGCGCACGGCTGGCAGATCCCCAACGACGGGGTCCAGCCGGACACAACACTGGGGGGCGTCCCCCTCACAACAACCGCCGCCTCCTACCGTCATCTCCTCCTCCTCGGGCCGGCGGACCCCGGTTGGTTCACAACTCCGAGCCGGATGCCGGGCGCCCTCATCGAGCCGCTGTTCATCTCGGACCCCTTCGAGGGCTCCATCGCCAACAGCGCGGCCGGCCACCGGGCGATCGCCGAGGGCATGGCGCAGGCCATCGAGCAGTACTTCGGCGCCCCGTCGTGACCGTGCGGGGACGTGGCTCAGGCCACGGCCCCCCGGGAGCGGAGCCCGTCGATCTCTTCGGAGCTGTAGCCGAGCGACCCGAGCACGTCGTCGGTGTCCTGCCCCAGACCGGGCACCCGGCGCGCGGCCGACGGCGCGCCGAGGGGGAAGCGCACGACGGGCAGCGGCCCCACCGGCGACGAGGCATCCACGAACATCTGCCGGGCCAGCAGCTGGGGGTGCGCGAGCACCTTCTCCATGGTGCGCACCTCGCCGTAGGGAAGGCCGGCGCCGCCGAGCCGATCCAGCCACGCGGCGCTCGGCAGCCCGGCGATCGTGCGCTCCACCAGACCCTCGAGCTCGTCGCGATGCGCACGCCGGGCGTCGACCGTGGCGAACCGGGCGTCGTGCACGAGCTCGGGGCGGAAGAGGACCTTCTCGCAGAGCACCTGCCAGTCTCGATCGCTCGCGACCACCAGGTTCACGTAGACGCCGTCGGCCGCGAGGTACGGGCCGTAGGGCGTCAGGTACTGGTGACGCATTCCCGTGCGGGGAGGCTCGGTGCCCTCGTGCCAGTAGTGGTGGGGGAAGTAGCAGAGCCACGCCGCCACGGCGTCGAGCATGCCCAGGTCGATGGAGGCGCCGACGCCGCTCGCGGCCCGGGCGACGAGGGCGCTCAGCACGGCGATCGCCGCGGTGGAGCCGCCGATCAGGTCCGTGATCGGGAGCCCGACCTTCGCCGGGGCCTCGGGGGTGCCGTTGGAAAGGAGGACGCCCGCCTCGCCCTGCACGAGGAGGTCGTAGGCCTTCACGTCACGGTACGGACCCGTCTGGCCGTAGCCCGACAGGCTGCAGTAGACGAGCTCCGGGCGGTCCGCGCGCAGGTCGCCTTCCGACAGGCCGAGACGGGCCGCGACGCCGGGGCTGAAGTTCTCCAAGAACACGTCTGCTGAGAGCGCCAGGCGCCGGGCGACGCGCCGGCCCTCGTCGCTGCCGAGGTCGATGGCGACATCTCGCTTCCCCACGTTGCAGGCGACGAAGCCGCTAGACAGGCCCCTGGCGACGTGGTCCCACCCGCGGACCACGTCACCTTGCCCGGGCCGCTCGATCTTGATGACCTCGGCGCCGAGCTCCGCCAGGATGAACGAGCAGAACGGCATCGCCACCGCTTGCTCGAGCGCCACGACCCTCGTGCCCGCGAGCGGAGCCGGCTGCCCGGCCAAGGCGTCGGTCATCGACCCTCGACCGCGGGGAAGATGTCGGTCCTCGGCGCGTGCTCCCGCTTCCACACCATGACCGACCGCCGGTAGCGGATCACGAGGTCGCCGTCCTGGTTGTAGCCGCGGGTCTCGACCTTGACGACGCCCTGGGTCGGGCGCGACCGCGACGGCCGCACCTCGAGCACCTCGCTCTCGGAGTACAAGGTGTCCCCGGCGAAGACCGGGTGCGGAAGCTGGATCTCGTCCCACCCGAGCGCGAACCCGTTCTCGCTCACGTCCGCGACGCCCATCCCGGCCACGATCGCCAGCGTCAGCGCGCTGTTGACCAGGCACTGGCCCCACTCCGTGCGCTTGGCGTACTCGCGGTTGAAGTGGATCTGGTTCGTGTTGTTCGTGAGGAGGGTGAAGGTGATGTTGTCGGACTCGGTGACGGTGCGGCCGTAACGGCAGCGATAGACGTCGCCGACGGCGAAGTCCTCCAGGTACCGCCCCTCCCAACCCGCTCGGACCGTTCCCATGCGCCTACCTCCTTGCTCTTCGGGTCGCCCGCCGCGCCGGGCGCTTACCGGCTCGGCACGCGGCCGGGCGCTTACCGGCTCGGTACGCGGCCGGGCTCTCGCAGCCGGCTCAGTACGACTTCGGCATGCCGAGCACCCGCTGCCCCAGGTAGGACAGGACCAGGTTGTTGCTGACTGGCGCGATCTCGAACAGCTTGGTCTCGCGGAACTTCCGCTCGATGCCGTACTCGGAGGCGAAGCCGTTCCCGCCGTACGCGGTGATCGCGGCGTTGGCGGCCTGCCAGGACGCCGAGGACGCCAGGTACTTCGCCATGTTCGCTTCTGCCCCGCAGGGCTCTTGGCTGTCGAAGAGCGACGCGGCGTGGAAGCGCATCAGGCTCGCCGCTCGCACCGACGCGTACGCCTGGGCGATCGGGAACTGCACCGCCTGGTTGGCGCCGACCGGCTTGTCGAAGACGACCCGAGACGACGCGTACGCCGCCGCCCGTTCGACGAAGAACCGACCGTCGCCGATGGCCTCGGAGGCGACGAGGATGCGCTCGGCGTTCCATCCGTCGATGATGTAGCGGAAGCCCTTCCCCTCTTCGCCGATCACGTTCTCCGCCGGGACCTCGAGGTCGGAGAGGAAGACCTGGTAGGTGTGGTGGTTGAACATGACCGGGATGCGCGAGATCTCCACCGCGTCCCCGGCGGTGCGAAGGTCGACGATGAGCACGGACAGCCCCTCGGTCGCGGGCTGCCCCTCTGCGACGGGAGACGTCCGGGCGAGGAGGAGCATCAGGTCCGAGTAGGCGACCCGGGAGATGAACGTCTTCTGCCCGTTCACCACGTAGTGGTCGCCCTCCCGTCGGGCCCTGGTCGTGATCTTCGTGGTGTCGCTCCCCGCATCGGGCTCGGTGACGCCGAAGGCCTGCAAGCGCAGCTCCCCCGCGGCGATCGCGGGGAGGTACGCCTGCTTCTGCTCGGCGCTCCCGTGCCGGAGGACGGTGCCCATCGTGTACATCTGGGCGTGGCAGGCGTTCGCGTTCGCACCCGACCGGTGGATCTCCTCCAGCACGACGGCCGCCTCGGTGATCCCGAGGCCGCCGCCGCCGTACTGCTCCGGGATCAGGATCGACAGCCACCCGAGGTCGGTCAGCGTCCGGACGAACTTCTCGGGGTACGCGCCGGTCGACTCGAGATCCTGCCAGTAGCTGTCGGGGAACTGTGCGCAGACCTCGGCGACCGCCTCGGCCATCGTCTGCTGGTCCTCGGTGAGCCGGAAGTCCATCGCTCCTACCTCGCGGCCGCGGGGGCGGAGTCCGCCTTCTTCACGAACTCGGCGTTCGACACGTAGCGGTTCAGCTCGCCCGCCAGGTCGTCGGTGCTGGGGACGTAGGCCGCCACGCAGCGGGTCGACCCGGCCTCCTCGTAGCCGGCGAGCTTCGCGGGAAGCCGCGCGAGGTCCCGGTCGGCGTACATCGGCACGTCGTCGACCATCTCGTCGGGGATGAGCTTCCTCGCCGCGGCAAAGCCCTCGTCGCGGTGGGCGGCCTGGACCGCCGACACGACCTCTCCCCAGCCCATCTCCCCGAGCGTCTCGGAGTAGCCGCGCTGGAGCGAGTAGAAGGTGAGGACCTTCTTCAGCGCCCAGCGCGCGGCGTCGACGTCCTCGGACAGGGACACCCGCACCTTCGAGACCACCTCGAGCGCGCGGGGGTCACGCCCCGCCTCGCGGGCGCCGGCGTGGAAGTCCTCGACGATCCGGCGGATCATCGGCGGGTTCGCCATGTTGACGACGATGCCGTCGCCGATGCGCCCCGCGAGCCGGGCCATCTGGGGCCCGAGGCCGGCGATCCAGACCCGGAGATCTCCCTCCGGCGGCCTGAACGCCATCTTGAAGGAGCCCCGGGTGGAGTAGAAGTCGCCCTCGTAGTCGGGGACCCGCTCGCCCGAGTACGCGGCGCGCAGGATCTCGACGTACTCCTTCATCCTTCGCAGCGGCCGGCTGAAGTCCTCACCGTGCCAGCCGGCGATGATGGGGTTGCCCACCCCGAGGCCGAGGATCAGGCGTCCGTCCGAGAGCTCGTTGAACGCCGCGGCCTGCAGCGCCAGGGTGATGGGCGACCTGCCGTAGACGTGGTAGATGGCCGTGCCGAGCTCGATCCTCGACGTCACGGCCGCCATCGCCGAGAGGAGGACCATCGGGTCGCGCGAGTTGGACTCCCCCTTCCAGACCGCGCCGAACCCGACCTCTTCGGCCAGTCGTGCTGCGTCGACGCAGATCTTCATCGGGATCTGTGCGGCGGAGTTGAACTCAGTGTCGATGATCACCTCTGCTCCCTTCTGCGTTGCCCTTCTTCATTGCCGGGGGACGCGTGCCCGGGTCGGCGCGGCGGCGCGCACCGGTCGGCCGTCGCCGGTTGCGTGCCTGCGTCGGCGCCGTGGCGAGCCCGGGTCGGCCGTCGCCGGGTGCGTGCCTGCGTCGGCGCCGTGGCGAGCCCGGGTCGGCCGTCGCCGGGTCAGCTCGTGTACCAGCCATTCGGATCGAGCTCGTTGCGGATGAACGCCAGCTGCCGCGCGGTGGGCGCAGGCGTCTCCTTCGTCCCCCCGTCGGGCACGGCCAGGGGGATGGGGGTGTCGGCGAGCACGGCGTCGGGGTGCTCGCCGGGGTGCACGCTCTCGAGCGTGGCGCCGTGGTCGTCCAGGGTGATCACGCAGCGGTCGGTGACCACCGCGCACGTCCCTTCGCCGGGCAGCCCGAGGTCCGCCCGGCTCCTGTCGCCGACCTGTCGGCCGGGGCTCGTGAGGAACGTAAGGGTCTCTGCGAACTTGCGCGCTTGATGGGTCATCACGATGACGATCCGACCGGCGTTCGAGCTGATGTCGTTCCCGCCGCCCGAGCCCCGGAAGCGTCGCCGCCGCCCGTCGGCTTCCTCCACCTCGGTCGTGTTGAACGACCCCCACGGGTCCACCTGAAGGGCGCCGAGGAGGCCCAACGAGACCCGTCCGCCGTGCGCCATGACGCCGAGCACCTCGAGCGTCGTGCCGAACGCGGTGGCGCCCCTCCACATCCTCGGATCGGCGATCCCCGCGGACGGCTCCGTCGGCATCGGCTCGAACACCCCGATCTCGAGCAGCAATCGTGCGTCGGGCGCGTGCGTGCGCTGCGCGAGGAGGGCGGCCATCTGCGGCAGGCCCAGGCCGATGACGGCGACGTCGCCGTCGTGGACCTGCAGCGACCCGGCGACCGCCAGCATCTCCCCACCCGTCCAGCGCCCGTCCGCGCTCATGCCGCCGCCAGCGCGAGGTACTCGTCGAACGTGGACACGCCGCGCACGAAGCGATCGAGGTACGCGTCGTGCTCCTCGGCGCCGGTGCCAGCCGCGGCGACGTACGAGCGGAGATGCGCGGCGTCGTAGTCGTAGCGGCCGTAGACGGCCGTCGGGTGGCCGCCGCGGGGAACATGGGCCACCGCGTGGACGAGCGAGCCCGGGATCGTGACCCTGGAAGGATCGAGCTCGCCGACGTCGACGATCTCCTCGGCCACGAGCAGTGCGACCTTCGACGCCCGGGCGGTCTCGGGGATGCTCCACAGCGGCCCGTCGACGACCGCGTTGCCGGCGCGGTCGGCGACGTCGACGTGGACGACCGAGAAGTCGGGGCGCAACGGCGGCAGCGCCAGGCACGGAGCGCCGTCGAAGGGGCTCTCGATCTGCTCGACCTGCCCAGCGGCCACCAGCGGCGCGAGGAGGTCCGACCCGAGCATCGACCGGGTGGTCACGAACGGGAGGCCGAGCGCGCCGGCGTGAAGCCTGAGTGCCAGGGCGAGCCCTGAGTACTCGATCAGCTCGAGCCGGCCGGTCGCGACCCCCCGGTTGACGGCGTGAAGGAGGCCGAACCGGTCGAGCGACCCGCTCGCGTAGGTGAGGCGATCGACGGCGCCCCCCGCGACGAGGAGGTCGGTCTCCATCCCGCTGAACACCTGGGTCACGCTCAGGCCGGAGGTCCCGGCGCGGATCAGCTCGTGGGCGAAGGCGACGGCGTTGCGGGTGATGGCGAAGCCCGCCAGCGCCACGTGGCTGCCGTCGGGGATCCCGGCCGCGAGCTCCCGCAACGAGACGACCCGGTCCGGGCGCGTGCTCATCGAGTCCCGGAGGTGTCGATCGGATCGAGGCCCAGCAGGCGAGCCGGGGTGTCGCACAGGATGGTCTTCACGTCCTGTGCGGGGACGCCGAACCCGAGCAGCGCGCGGACGAAGACGCGCATGCCGGCGACCGCGTCCAGATGGAGCACCTGGCCGAAGTCGGACCCGCTGACGCACCGGTCCGCGCCGACTTGCTTGATCGCCTCGACCGACTCCATCGGGTCCTGGACCGGCTGGTACAGCGAGGGGATCATCGGCTGGCAGTAGACGCCCACGAACACGCCCAGCGCGGCCAGCTGCTTCATCTCGTCGACGAGCAGCTTGTTGAGCTCCAAGAGCGGGTGGTCGAGCACGGCGCGGACGCCGAGCTCCTTGGCGAGCGTGCACAGCGGCAGCAGCTCCTCGAAGTCGGTGTGGCCGAGCGCGATCGCGACGCCCGCCTCTGCAGCCAGCTCCATCACCCTTCGGACGTTCGGGAGCACGTCCCCTGTGGGGCCGACGAGCCGGACGTACTCCTCGGGGTCGGGGTCCAGGCCCGCCGACCGGGCCCAGCCGAACGACTTGAACGTGGGGAACCAGAGGCACCTCATGTTCGGGTACTTGAGCGCCACCTCGACGGCCTCGGGATTGACACCCAGGTTGAGGCCGAGCCCGCCGTAGACCTCCACCCGGTGCTCGAGTCGGCCGTCGAGCACCATCTCGTCGATGTGCTTCTGGACGAGGTACGCCGCCCCAGCCGTGAGGTTCCAGTGGTCCTTGAAGGCGATCGCGCGCATCTTCGCCCGCGACGCGTCCACCGCGATCTCGACCATGTCCTGCCCTCGGTGGACGAAGTCGGGATAGGCGTGGATGTGGTGGTCGATGGCGCCCTCGAGGATCGGGTTCTCGATGCCCGGATAGACGGCGGTGAGCTGAGGGTTGTCCTTCAGCATCTCGTAGAAGTAGGTGGGCGAATTGAGCTGGCGGACCCGCTCGACGGTGAGCGTTCTCCCCACTCGCGTCTCTCCGATGGCCGCTTCGTAGACGGCGTGTTCGTCGCACATGCTCCTGGTCTCCTCGCTTCCGCGGTCCGGGCAGCCGCGCTCGCACCGGAACCTCGAACCTGCCAAAAGTCCTGCATTACAGGATTTCTGTATCTCAGCTCAGGACTATACGCCAGCGACCGGTCGCGGGCGAATGCGTCCCGCGGCCCCGGGCGCAGGTGGGGCCGCGCGGGCCCCCGGCATCATGGCACGCGGGCGCCCGGCGGGGCTCGTGGCGCGCAGGTGCCCGGCGGGGCTCGTGGCGCGCAGGTGCCCGGCAGGGCTCGTGGCGCGCGTGGATCAGCTGTCGATCTCGCTGAGCGTGGCGCCGATCTCCTGGGCGGACGTTCGGACGAGCTCGACGGTGGCGTCGAGCTGGCTGGCGTCGAGGCGGTGCTGCGGCATCACCACGGTGAGCCCTGCGATCACCTGGCCGGGTCGGCCGAAGATCGGGGCGGCGACGCCGACGACCCCCGGGTCTCGCTCGCCGTAGGTGACGATGTAGCCCCGCCGGCGGATCTCCCCGAGCCGGGCCCGCAGCGCCTGTGGGTCCGTGATCGTGCTGTCGGTGAACCGTTCGAGGGGTTCCGAGCCGAGCGTCCGGTCGAGCTCGGCGTCGTCGAGCCACGCCAGGAGCACGATCGCCGAGGCGCCGGCGTGCACGGGCAGGATCTGCCCGCGCTCGTAGGAGAGACGCAGGTTGCGGGAGCTCTCCTCTCGCTCGAGGCAGATCACGTGCCTGCCGGAGCGACGCGTCAGAAGGACGGTCTCACCGACCTCGCCGACCATGCGGCGCATGACCGGCGCCGCCACTTTGGAGAGCCCAAGGCCCGATCGGGCGATGCGCGCCAGCTGGAAGATCCGGGGGCCGAGCCGGAAGCCCGCCACGTCCTCTTCGAGGAGCCCGGCGTCACGAAGACTCTGGAGGTAGCGGTAGGTCGTGCTGCGCGACATGCCCAGCTTCCCCGCGACCTCGACCGCCGACAGGACCGTGCACCGCTCGTCGTACAAGAGGAGCAGCTGGATGGTCCGGTCCGCCGTCTGATTGCGTTGCGCCTTGCTGGGCTGGCTCACGGAGCCTCCTCGGGGACACCTGGAGTGCGACGCTGGCACGGAGACCGGGGCTACCTGCGTCGCCACCGTTGACGGACTATAGTCCTGGCTCTAGGACCACATGTCCCTTATTACAGGACACTGGAGGGTCTGGGACGTTGACGTCGTCGGCCGGGCACGAGTCGACCACCGCCACCGGCCGGGTGCGCCGGCCGCGGCGGGGAGGGTGGAACGGCCCCCACCTTCTCTGCCACGCATGGACGGAGTCTGGCACGTGAGCGCGACGACGACCCGGGGCGCCATTTCCGCCGCGCCCGCTTCCCGCGCCGCCGGCTCCCACCCCCCGACGCACGCGGGAACCTGCGCGGGAACCTGACGGTGTTGATCGAGCGCGCGCTGCGCCAGGACGCAGCGTCGAAGTAGGCGGGTGATGGCGATCAGCCCTCAGCGTTCCTGGATGTTCGTACCCGGGCAAACGGCCCGCTTCGTGCGGCCGAGCTCGAACACCTCCCCGTGGTTCGCAGACGACCTCGAGCTCGGCGGCGCCGCGATGCTCGACCGGGTGTGCCTCCCCAAGGTCGAGCCGGCCACAGAGGTGCATCGCCTCGCCGGCCGCCTCAACGAGCTGGAGCGGCAGCGATCGATGACCTGCCCATCGTGACGCGGGCGAAGCGGCTCTTGGAGCCGAGCGACGCCGTCGACGCGACCCCGACCCGGCCGGAGGCCCGCAGGGACGCGTACTGGAGGCTCGCAGGGACGCGTAGGCGCGGATCAGGCCGCTTCGAGGCGGTAGGAGCTTCCGGCGCTGCTCGGCACCCAGGCGCCGGGCAGCCCGGCGGCGAGCGCGTGCTGGGCGCGCCAGCCGGTGC
>JAKATJ010000074.1 GCA_021828005.1 Actinomycetes bacterium
CTAGGGTTCCGCCGGCTCCCGCCACCGATCGTCGACAATCAGGGACAGCCGGGGCTGGACCGAGCGGCACCAGGCCGTCGTCGCCCGGCCCACACCTCACGGGAGAAAAGCCCCGAGGGCTCCAGATGAGCGCGCCCGCAGTTGCGGGCATGGTCGAAGGGAGCCGAGGTGGGGACCGTGATGGGGCTTGCAGCTCCGGGCACGTCGCAGAGGACCGACCTCGTCGTCCTCGTCGTGCTCGCCGCGGCGATGGCGCACGCCGGCTGGAACCTCCTCGTCAAGCTCATGGACGACCAGGTGCTTGCCTTTTGGCTGCTCAACGCCACGTCTGCGGCGTGCGGCGCAGGGATGTGGGCGGTGGCCGGTTCGCCGCAGGTGGTGGCGTGGCCCTACCTCGCGGTCTCTGTCGCCCTGCACGTCGCGTACAACGTCACGCTCCTCAACTCCTACCGGCTCGGTGACCTGAGCCGCGTCTACCCGTTCGCGCGCGGCCTCGCCCCGTTGATCGTGACCGGTGGCGCCGCGCTCGTCGCGGGCGAGAGTCTGAGCACGCTCCAACTCGTGGGTGTCGCGGTCGTCGCAGGGGGGCTCGCGAGCCTGGTCTGGCTCGGAGGTGCCGGCCTAGGGGGTGGCGGGCGTTCCATGGTCCTGGCCGCGGTGACCGGGGTCCTCATCGCTGCTTACAGCCTGTGCGACGGACTCGGGGTCCGTCACGCCCACGACACCGTCGGCTACGCGGGTGCGCTCTTCGCGATCGAGTCTTCCATCATCGTCGTGGGGCTCGCCTCGCGGCGTCGCCGCGTGCCGAGACCGCCGTCGACGGACTGGCTGCGTGGCGTCCTCGGTGGTGCCCTGTCGGTCGCCGCCTATGGCGCCGTCCTGTGGGCTCAGACGCGCCTCGCCCTCGGAGTGGTCTCGGCGTTGCGCGAGACGAGCGCGGTGATGGCAGCGCTATTCGGGGCGGCGTTCCTCCACGAGGGCTCGGCGCGCCGGCGCGCGGTTGCAGCCCTCGCGGTGTGCGCGGGGATCGCGTTGCTCGTCGTCGGATGACCGGGTGCGACCCGCACCGGGAGGCCGCCGCGCAGCTGGCGACGGTGTTGCGAGGCGCGGCGTCCAGGCGCATCGCGTCGCGAAAGGGCCGGAGGGGACGGGTCCTCGGCAGCTCCTCAGCGGTGCTCCTCGTGCTCAGGAGCCGATTGCCGCTCGGAGCTCGGTGAGGCGTGTCCGGTCGAGCGAGTACCAGACCCACTTCCCGCGTCGCTCACCGTGGACGAGGCCGGCCTCCGCCAGGATCTTCAGGTGATGGGAGACGGTCGGTTGGGACTTGCCGAGCGGGCCGACGAAGTCGCACACGCAGACCTTTCCTCTGGGGGCGTCGGCCAGCATGGACAGGACTCGCAGCCGAACGGGGTCCGCCAGGGCCTGGAAACCGCGAGCCAGCTCACCCGCGTGTTCCGTGTCGAGCGGCGCTCGCAGGATCGAGGGATTGCAGGCGTCCTCCGCGGCCTCGATCGTCGTGCTGCGCTTCGCCATCGCCCCTCCTCCCATTGACAGACACCGATGCATTGGTTATGGTCGATGCATCGACACATGTCAATGCTAGCGGGAGGGACGCCGTGTCGCGTGGCCAGCTTGCCCTGAACGTCGACGTCCCCGGCGCAGCGTTCTCCTTCTACTCGAAGCTCTTCGACGCTGCGCCGGCCAAGGTGCGCCCCGGCTACGCCGCCGCTCGCACCGACCTGCACGCCGCTGCGCGGTAGCCCGTTGCGTGCCCACATCGATCGACGGGGCCCAGTAGGGCCGTCAGGGACTCGAGCTGCTGGGGACGTCACGACCGCCCGGCCGCTCCGGGCGTCCTCGGAAGAGCCGCAGCCGGTCGGGTCCGCTCCCGAACAGCGGGTCACGAGGAGGCTCTCCTTCGTCGACCGTTTCTTGCCGGTGTGGATCCTCTGCGCGATGGGGCTCGGGATCGGCCTCGGGCGGGCGGTGCCGAGCCTCAACCGGCACCTCGACGCGATCCAGGTGACCCAGGGGACGTCGTTGCCGATCTTCGTCGGCCTGCTCGTGATGATGTACCCGGTGCTCGCCAAGGTCCGGTACGGGCGGCTCACGGCGGTGACCCGCGATCGGCGGATGCTCGTCTCATCCTTGGTGCTCAACTGGGTCGTCGGTCCTGCGGTCATGTTCACCCTGGCGTGGCTGCTGCTTCCGGACCTCCCCGCCTACCGCACCGGGCTCATCATCGTGGGATTGGCTCGATGCATCGCCATGGTGCTGATCTGGAACGACCTCTCGGGCGGAGACCGCGAGACGGCTGCCGTTCTCGTCGCGCTCAACTCGTTGTTCCAGATCGCGGCCTTCGCGCTCCTCGGCTATTTCTACCTCAGCGTCCTTCCTGGATGGCTCGGGCTGTCCACGGTCGGCCTGCACGTCTCGGTGGGCACGATCGCCGGGACCGTCGCGATCTTCTTGGGGGTGCCGCTCGTCGCCGGGTACCTCACGCGGACGGTCGTGGAGCGCCGGAAGGGCCGCGCGTGGTACGAGGGGAGACTCCTTCCCCGGCTCGGCCCGTTCGCCCTCTACGGCCTGCTCTACACGATCGTCATCCTCTTCGCCCTCCAGGGCCGCACGATCACCGCACGTCCTGGCGACGTGGTCCGCATCGCTCTTCCGCTGCTCGGGTACTTCGCCGTCATGTGGTTCGGCTCGTTCGCGCTGGGCCGGGGGATCCACCTCCCGTACGAGCGGACCACCACGCTCGCGTTCACCGCCGCCGGCAACAACTTCGAGCTTGCGATCGCCGTGTGCATCGGAGTGTTCGGCGTCACCTCGGGTGAGGCGCTCGCTGGTGTCGTCGGGCCGCTCATCGAGGTGCCGGTGCTCGTCTCGCTCGTCTACGTCGCCCTCTGGGCCCGCCGGCGCTATCCGCAGGGCGGGACTCCGATCGGCAGGACGCGGAATTGCCCATGACCGGCTCCGGGCGGACCTCGTCGGACGGGGGCCCGGGTGCAGCCCGAGGATCAGGAGGCTGAATGCATCTCGTGGCCGTGGGAGGAAGCGATGCGGGGATCAGCGCAGCGCTGCGCGCTCGGGAGCTCGATCCCAGTGTCGCTGTCACCGTCGTCGTCGCCGACCGCTATCCGAACTTCTCCATCTGCGGCATCCCCTACCACGTCTCCGGAGAGGTGCCGGACTGGCGGTCGCTCGCGCACCGGACGATCGCCGATCTCGAGGCGACGGGCGTGACGCTGCGCCTCGAGACCGTCGCCCTCCGGATCGATGTCGCCGACCACGAGCTCCTCCTCTGCCGACCCGACGGTGCCGAGGAGAAGCTCGCGTACGACGCCCTCGTGGTCGCGACCGGCGCCATCCCCGTCCGCCCGCCGATCGACGGGTTGAGGGGCAGCGAGGCGCTCGGATCCGGAGACGGCTGCCATCTTCTCCACTCCATGGACGACGCCTTCGCCGTCGTGAGAACCCTCGAGGATCGACGTCCGGCGAGCGCGGTCATCGTCGGAGCCGGCTACATCGGCGTCGAGATGGCCGAAGCGCTCGTCACCCGGGGCCTCGCCGTCACCCAGCTCGAGCAGCTTCCCGAGGTGCTCCCGACGGTCGACCCGTCCATCGGCGCTCTCGTCCGCCGCCAGCTCGTCGAGCACGGGGTCGAGGTGCACACCTCGACGGTCGTCGAGGGCGTCACCCGCTCGGGGGACTGCCTGGAGGTCCGGGCGCGAAGCGCGACCGGCGGCGTCGTGGCCTTCCGCTCGAAGATGGTGCTCGTCGTGGTCGGGGTCCGCCCCGATGCCGAGCTCGCCGCCCGAGCGGGTGCGCAGCTCGGCGCCCGCGGTGCGATCGCCGTCGACCCCGGGATGCGCACCGGCCTCTCCGACGTGTTCGCAGCGGGCGACTGCGTGGTCACCAGTCACCGCCTCCTCGGTGACGTCTACCTGCCGCTCGGGACGACCGCCCACAAGCAGGGCCGGGTGGCCGGGGAGAACGCAGTCGGCGGGAGCCGGCGCTTCGCGGGCAGCCTCGGCACCCAGGTGGTGAAGGTCTTCGACATGGTCGTCGCCCGAACCGGGCTCCGGGACGCGGAGGCGGAGTCGGTCGGCCTTCGCCCCCGCACCGTCGCGTTCGAAGGCGACGACCACAAGGCGTACTACCCCGGCAGCCACCGGGTCCGGATGCGCACGACCGGCGACGTCGCCTCGGGGCGCCTCCTCGGCGTCCAACTGTTCGGTCACCGCGACGCCGGGATCGCCAAGCGCGTCGACGTCGCGGCAGCAGCGATCTTCTCCGGCCTCCGAGTGGACGAGGTGAGCGACCTCGACCTCTCCTACACGCCCCCGCTCGGAAGCCCCTGGGACCTCGTCCAAGGTGGTGCCCACGCGTGGGTGCAAGAAGTCACCGGGGCCACGCGGACCTCGGGGACGGATCTCGGCACCTGAGGCCGTGGTGCCAGGCGTGGCGGACTGGGTGCACGAAGCGGCGGTCGCCACCAGCAGCCCGACTTCGACGACGTGGGGGGCTGGCAATTCTTCGCCCTCGTCAAAGCCCGCAGCCGACGTCCTTCGCGTACTGGGCGGCGGAAGCCTCGTAGAGGGGGACGGCAGACGGGTTCGACTTCAAGAGGTCGAAGACGAAACGGCCGTGAACGTAGTACCACCAGTCCGTGAACTGCTGGCCGTCGATCGAGTAGCGGACCAACCACGCCCCTCCCGGGCCGCGATCGGCCCCCCACGTGTCGACCGGCACGTGCGGTGTGTTCGGGCAGTCGCGGTGACGTCGAATGTATGTGGTACGCGAGATGATGGCCTGGCTCGCCGCATCCCAGCGCGCATAGACAGCCGCGTCTTTGTTCTGTTGGTAGTCGTTGTTGAAGGCGCGGGCGATACGCAGCAGCGCCCTCGCCGACTCTGGGTCACGGGCACGGGACACCGCCCTCGTGCCGCTTGCGGCTTGCGACGCCTGCCCCCCTGCCTGTCCACAAGCAGCCCCGACCAGGCCGCCGGCTGCGACACAGACGGCGGCTGCGACTCGTCGCGTCGCCAGGTGCCGCCACTCGGGTCGTCTCATGCGTCGGGGCCCCGGACGGAGGCTTCTATCCGGGCAAGAGTGTTGGCGGCGATCGTCGTCGACGCCGTCGGCGGGAACGGCCACACGGCACTGACGTTGACCTCGCAGAGCACGTACCGGTCCTCGCCACGCTCGTCTTGTTCGCCGAAGAGGAAGTCGGCGTCCCAGATGACCGGAAGGTCTTGGGTGTCCAGCCCGAGGACGCGCGCCATCTCGGGCACCCACTGGTGCTCCACGAGCCGCCGGAGTCGCTGGTGGGCAGGCGCATCCGGACCTTCCATCGCCGGCCTGCCGCGGTCGGAAAGGTTGGTGGCAACGCCGGCATCGAGAAGGCCCGTCGGCCACTGGTGACAGAAGCCGACGACCTCGGCGAGCGAGAGGTAGCACCGGACGAGACCGTCGGCGAGGCGACGCTGGTACTCCTGGTCGACGAGAATGCCGGACCAGGCGAAGCACGGCTCGCAGCGTCGGACGAACGCTCCGAGGCTCAGGCGCTCGGACTCGTGGACCTTGGCCCGCGCCTCTCGGACGTGCACCGGCGTACCGAGCGTCACCGGCGCATGTGCGTCGGCGAGCTCGACGCTCCAGACGCCGTTGCCTCCGTTCCCTCGGCCCTGCTTCACGACGAGCTTGCCGAGGCGCTCCAGCCGGGCGGGCAGGCGCTCGCCGAGCTCGTCAACGGAGCGGTAGAGGCTGGTGTCGGACCCCCATCCGAGGTGACGCGTCTCGAACAGCACCTGTTTCGTGCCCAACTTGGCGATCACCTCCGGATGCGCCGACACGAATTGGCCGTTCGCCGCAGCGCCCCACAGGAGCTCGTCGACGTGCTGGCGAGTCGCGCCGTCCTGGATCGGGTTCACCCAGACGAGCACGCCGTCGAGCTCGTGCAGCTCCTTTTGGACTTCCTCCACGCGCGAGTCGTCGAACGGAACGGGCACGGCGTCCACTCCCGAGGCGACAAAGGCGTCGAAGAGGCCTCCGAGGCCCCGGTCTTCTGCGGGTTGCTCGGCCCCCCGCTCGCCACGCCAGAGCACCCCGACCCGCAACCGAGCGGGCGACGCGTCGTGTGTCGCCGCCCCGAGGTCTCTTCGTCCACTCACGCGCCAATCATCGTCGATCCACGACGCGCTCCGACTGCTGTGAAGTGCAAGTTGTAACTGCCGTGAAACTTCGTGGTCGGGCTGCCCGGATTTGAACCGGGGACCTCTGCGTCCCGAACGCAGCGCGCTAACCAAACTGCGCCACAGCCCGTCGTCGGGTGTTGTCCGACAGGGATCCAGACTATCCCAGGGTCCCCGCCTCCCCACCCGGCGGTGACGTGCCCTCGGGCGGCGGATCCTTCGGGGCGTCCGGTTCCTTCGGGGCGTCCGGTTCCTTCGGGGCGTCCGGTTCCTTCGGGGCGTCCGGTTGCGGCTCGGACGAGGTGCCCGCTCCCGCTCCGGGATCCGCGTGCGTGTCTGGCGCAAGGGGAACGGGCACGGTTCCGGAGCCGGCCAGGATGCTCTCCCCCTGCTCCTGCCGCCGCACGAGGACGCGCGCGATCCGGCGCTTGTCCATCTCCTGCACGGCCAGCTCCCAGCCGTCCACGCGCACGCTCTCCCCTTCCAGGGGGATGTGCCCCAGTGCGTCGAGGATGAAGCCGCCGAGGGTGATGTACTCGCCTTCCGGCACGTCGATTCCCAGCCGCTCGCGCACCTCGTCCACGTTGGTCTGGCCGTCGACGAGCCAGCGCATGCTGTCGATGCGCACGACCGAGGGACCTTCGTCGATGTCGAGCTCGTCGTGGAGCTCACCCACGATGGGCTCGAGGAGGTCTTTCACGGTGAGCACGCCCGAGACGCCGCCGTACTCGTCGACGACCACCGCGAAGCCTCGTCGGTGTCGCCGCATCTCGACAAGGGCCGCGAGGATCGGACGCGACTCGGGGACCACGTACGGCTGGCGGATGCGCAGGGAGATCTCGATCGGCGAGAGGCCCGCGGGCTCGCGGCCTTCCGCCGTCTTGGCGACCGAAAGACGGGGACCTGCGGGCGGGTGAGCCACCGCAGCAGTCGACGCAGTGCCGGTGGGCGGGGGCGCCTGTGGTGGGCGGGGCTCGCCGAAGGGCAGCTCGTCTTCGGGACGGGCGACGTCGGCACCGAACAACCCGGCCCGCGAGCGTCGCGAGCGGAACAGATCGTTCACGTAGAGGACCCCGATCACGTCGTCGAGCCGCTCGTTCACCACCGGGTAGGCGCTGTGCCCGGATTCGCGCACGGCCCTCGCGACATCGTCCGCAGATACGGGGATCGTGAGCGCCACCACGTCGGTGCGGGGCGTCATCACCTCGCGCACGTCCATGTCGCGCAGGCCCGCGACCGCCTCGACGATCACGCGCTCCTGCTCGGCGGCGACCGACCGTTCGTAGGCGGCGTCGGTGCGCGTCCCCCGCTCCCGGGGAACCGCGTGGCCGCGGCGCCACGGGGCTCGGCGGCGGCGGCTCGGCGCCCCGTCGTCTGGTGGCGGCCGGTTGGAGCGGCGGCCTGCCACGTGGCGCGGGTCAGCCGTCCCCGGTGCCTGGCAGCGACGGCTTTTCCGAGCCGACGAGCACGGGCACCGGCGCGTACGACTCGTCGTGATAGGTGCCTCCGTCGAGCAGCCGGCGCGTCGCTCGCCGGACGCGCAACGGGTCGAGCGGCTTCACGAGCCACCCCTCGGCCTCGGAGCGGCGGGCGAGGAAGACGTCTGGCCGGCGGTCGAGCAGCATGAGGACCGGCACGTGGGGGACGTCGAGGTAGGACTCCTCGAGGCGCAGCTCCAGGCAGACGGCCATCCCTCCCATGTTGCCCATCTGCATGTCGACCACCACGAGGTCTGGTGGGTCGTCCCGCACGATCTGGGCGACGTGGTGCCCGGAGAGAGCCTCGAGGACCTCGGCGCCGGGACCCTCGGTGGCGGCGGCGATATCGCGCCGCACGCTCGGCGCGTCGCTCGCCACGAGGATACGGGCCACGACGGGAGACTACCCGACTGCTGCGGAGCCGCTTGCCGGAGGGGCATCGGAACCGCCGGCGGCCCGCGCGGCGCCGAACAGGGCGTCGGCGACCACGCCAAGCCCTTCCACGTCGTGGACGTCGGTCCCGAGCAGGGGCACGAACCCGACCGGGGACGGTCCGGTTGCGGCGACGAGCCCAGCGAAGGACTGCTCCTCCACGCCGGCGACGGCGTCGAGCTCACGAAGGTTGTCCTCGAGCACGGCAAGGGCGGTGCCGGCAGGCGCGGCCGGCAGCGCGATCCCGTCCGAGCCGAAGCGCGGGTGGACGCGGTTCACCACGAGCCCTGCGGCGCTCACCCCTCGCTCGGTCAAGCGCGAGGTGAAGTACTCCGCCTCCTCCAGCGCGTCGGACCTCGGAGAGGTGACGACGACGTAGGCGGTTGCCGGGTCGGCGAGAAGCCTTCGCACCGCCCGCGCCCGTTCGTCGAAGCCGACCTCCATCCCGGCGAACGCCTGGAAGAAGGCGACCGCGTCCTGCACGATCTCGGCTCCGGCAACCCTCGAGATCGTCTTCAAGAGCGCCTTCGTGGCGACGTTCAAGGCCCTGAGCGAGAGGCGCGTGGGCATCATGAGGGCGCGGAAAAGACGGTTCTCCAGGAACTGCGTGAGCCGCCTCGGTGCCTCGAGCAGGTCGAGCGCATTGCGCGTTGGGGGCGTGTCGACGACGACGACGTCGAATTGCCCCGAGCCGGTGAGCTCGTAGAGCTTCTCCATTGCCATGTACTCCTGGGTGCCGGAGAGCGCCCCGGTCAGGTTCTGGTAGAGGCGGTTCGCCTTGATGGCGCTCGCCTGGTCGCTTGTCCGCGCGTAGCGCTCGACGAGCTCGTCGAAGGTGGTCTTGGAATCGAGCATGACCGCGTGGAGGGTGCCCGGCCAGTCGCCCACGACCTCGATGGGCTCGTTCGGCAGTGACTCCACGCCCATGGCGTCGGCGAGCCGCCGTGCGGGGTCTACCGTCACCACGCACGCGCGGCGGCCCCGTCGCGCAGCTTCGAGGGCGAAGGTCGCCGAGACGGTCGTCTTCCCGACGCCACCAGGCCCGCAGCAGACGATGACGGTGCGCCGCTCCACGAGCTCGCCGAGCGTGCCCGGCACGGCCGCGTGGGTGTCCTCGAAGGCGTGCGGTGCGGGAGCCGACCCGGGGGACCGGGCGAGGTCGCTCATCGGACGGCGTCCGGCGGGGGGAGGGCCTCGATCGCACGTGCCAACGCATCTGCGAGGCGGTCGAGCTCCGTGGGGCCGATCGCGGGCGTAAAGAGGCGCGGGAGGTGGAGCTGCGGGAGCGGCAGCTCGCGTGCGAGCCGCGCGACCTGCTCCTCGACGAGATCCAGCCGCCGGAGCCGGAAGGCGCGGGCGGCGTCGAGCGCGTCGAGCGCCGGTGCGCTGACCGCGATCCCCGTCTCACGCGCGGCGTCGGCCGCGGGGACTTCGAGCTCGGATGGGCCGCTCTCGAAGCAGTTCACGACGACAGGGCCGAGATGGATCCCGACCCGGTCACGAAGGACCTGCGTGGCCTCGATCGTCTCGCTGACCGGCATCTCCTCGGGCAGGGTGACCGGGAGGACCCGGCAGCGCGCGGGGTCACGGAGGAGCTCCACCACGTCGGAGGCCTGCTGGCGCACCGGGCCGCCCCGAGCGGCGTCGAGGAGACCGCTCGCCGAGGTGAGGAACGTCATCGCGTGGCCGGTGGCGGGGGCGTCGAGGACCACCACGTCGGCGACGCCGGCCCGCTCGAGCTGCTTCACCTTGCCGAGGACCAGCACGTCGCGGATTCCCGGGATCGCCGTCGCGACGACGTCGACCACGCCGCTCGAGACCAGCCGCTTGGAGACCCGCTGCAGACCGTGGTCGGCCAGGTACTCGAGGAGGGCGTCGTCGGGGGTGAGCCTCCTCGCCCAGACCGCCCCTGCGGGGGGCTTGCCGAGGGTCTCGGGTGTCTCGGGCCCGGCTCCGAGCAGCGTCACGGGCTCGTAGCCGAAAGGCCCCTCGCGCCCGAAGTAGGCACCCAGCCCGTGCTTGCCCTCCAGCTCGACGACCAAGACGGACAGGCCGGCTGCAGCGGCGGTCGCGGCCAGCGTCGCCGTGATGGTGGTCTTGCCCACGCCGCCCTTGCCCGCGACCACCCACACCCGGCTCTGACGACACCATGCGGCGAGGTCCATCCCGGCCGAGCGTAGTTCCACGGGGTGGCACATCGGTCGATCAGAATGGAAAAGTCCCTGGTCAGCGCCCTTGTTCCAACTTGCGGGACGACGGTACTGTTGGCAACGCATGTGAAGGGGGGCGGTGCCGTGGCGATGCGGAGCGCACAAGGAGAGGCATGGCAGGCCAAGGCGGCCTGTCGGGGGCCCCAGTCGACCGCGTTCTTCCC
>JAKATJ010000075.1:0-3146 GCA_021828005.1 Actinomycetes bacterium
CTCGACGTCGACCAATTCCAGCCCGAGTGCGTCGACGACCGGCGTCAGCTCGCCGTACAGCGTCTCCGCGACTGCTCCAGCCATCCGCCGGCACCTCCCTTCGTCACTCGGCCCTCGCCCTGCGCTGGCTCCTCCCTCGGCCGGACCTGCGAGATCCGGCAGGCAACCCGCACCCAACAACCACGAACCCGCACCCAACAACCACGAAAGCGTGGGCGGCGGCCCACGCTTTCGACAGGTCCTGCAATGAGACCGGACAGCGGAGCGAGTATACCAACCCCGCGAGTTCCCCTGCCCGGCGCGCGTTCCGGGGCGGTCGGAGCTGAGGCAGCAGGGTCGCGCCCTGCCACCCTCAGTACGACCGGCCGACCACCGCCACGAGGGCGTCGTCGGGCTCACCAGGGGCCGCGAGCCCCCCGTCGGCGCGCTGGAGGCAGCGGACCGACAGCGCCCCGGCCGCGAGCTCGAGCTCTCCGTGCTCCCCGACCGCCCGCCACGGGATCCGGGCGAAGCCGGTCGCACCCGGCTCGGCCACCTCGGCGAGCGAGGTCACCGACGCGGTGCGCCCCTCGCGGAAGGCGAGCGCCTCGGCCCGCAGCTCGGCGGCGGCCCCGCGACAGATCCGCTCCACCGCCCCGGCGACGGCTCCGAGTGCCACGGGTTCCTTGGTCCGGGTGTGGCGCGTGACGAGGGTCACCTCGCCGCGTGCGAGATCCCGCGGGCCGACTTCCACCCGCACCGGCACCCCCTTCAGCTCCCAGTCGACGCTGCGGCGCCCGAAGCCCGTATCCGTCCGGTCGTCGAGGTGGACGCGCCGGCCGGCACGACGCAGATCTTCCGCGAGCTGCGACGCGACCCGGTGCACCTGGTCGTCCTCGCGCACGCAGAGGACCACCACCTCCACCGGCGCCAGCGCGGGCGGGAGGCGGAGCCCGAAGTCGTCGCCGTGCGCCATGATCAACGCGCCGATCAGCCGGGTCGACGCGCCCCAGGAGGTCTGCCACACGTAGCGCAACGACCCGGCCGCGTCTGCGTACTGGATGCCGAAGGGCTTCGAGAAGTTGACGCCGAGCTCGTGGCTCGTGCCCATCTGCAGCGCCTTCCCGTCTCCCATCATCGCCTCGCACGTCCAGGTCCGCACCGCCCCTGCGAAACGCTCGCGTGCGGTCTTGTGGCCGATGAGCACCGGGACCGCGGCGACCTCTTCCATCGCATCGCGATAGACGTCGGTGAGGATGCGCAACGCGAAGGCCCGCGCGTCGGCCTCGTCGACGTGCGCGGTATGACCCTCCTGCCACAGGAACTCCGTCGTCCGGAGGAACAGGCGCGGCCGCAGCTCCCAGCGCACGACGTTGCACCATTGATTGACGATCAAGGGGAGGTCCCGGTGGCTCTGGACCCACTTCGCGAAGAAATGGTTGATCACCGTCTCGCTCGTCGGTCGCACGACGACAGGCTCCTCGAGCTTACGGCCGCCGCCATGGGTCACGACCCACAGCTCGGGGTCGAAGCCCTCCACGTGCTCGGCCTCGAGCCGCATGAGGGCCTCGGGGATGAAGAGCGGGAAGTAGGCGTTGTGGGCGCCCGCGGCCTTGATCCTCTCGTCTATGGCCGCCTGCAGGCGTTCCCAGATCTCGTAGCCCCACGGCCTGATGACCATGGTGCCCCGCACCGGCCCGTTCTCCGCCAGCTCGGCGCGAGCGACGACCTCCTGGTACCAGCGGGGGAAGTCCTCGGCGCGAGACGGCAGCGTGGCGGCAGCCCGTGGGCGCGCGTCGCGGATTGCGTCGTCGGCGGGCATGTCGGCGTCGGCCACGGGGGGCCAGCGTAGACGGGCGGCCCGAGGCTCCTACTCCGATTGCGTGCCGGTGGAGCCGGCGTCCGTGTCCGCTCCGCTCACCCGCCGGCGGATGCGGTCCACGCGGGCCTCAGAAGCGTTCGGGTCTCTCCCCTTCTCGTCGAGGAGCGCCCTCCGGTCCGCCTCGGCCTCGTCCTTCGCGCCCGCGTCCGCCGCGGCGAGCCGGGCCTCCACACCCTCGGCCACCAGCCGCTCCGCCTCGGTGACGAGCGCGGCGACCATCTCGGCCTCCGGCACGACGCGCACGATCTCCCCCCGGATGAACAGGTGCCCCTTCTGCTTGCCCGCCGCGATGCCGAGATCGGCGCTGCGCGCTTCGCCGGGGCCGTTCACGACGCATCCCATCACCGCCACCTGGATCGGCAGGTTCCGCTCCTCGAGCGCCGCCTGCGCCTCCTTCGCCACCGCGATGACGTCGACCTGGGCTCGACCGCACGACGGGCACGCGATCAGGTCGAGCCCCTTGCGCTCTCGCAGCCCCAGCGACTCGAGGAGCTGGCGCCCCGCTCGCGCCTCTTCGACGGGATCGGCGGTGAGGGAGTACCGGATCGTGTCGCCGATGCCCTCGGCGAGCAGCGTCGCGATCCCCGCGGTGCCCTTCACGAGCCCTGCAGGCGGTGGTCCCGCCTCGGTCACCCCCAGGTGCAGCGGATGGTCGAAGGTCTCCGACGCCAGCCGGTAGGCCGCGATCATCAACGCGACAGACGACGCCTTGACGGAGATCTTGACGTCGGAGAACCCGACCTCGTCGAAGTAGGCGAGCTCCATCCTCGCCGACTCGACGAGCGCCTCCGGGGTGACGCCGTCGTACTTCTTGTAGAGGTCGGGGTGGAGCGACCCGGCGTTCACCCCGATGCGGATCGGCACCCCGCGGTCCTTCGCCTCCGACGCGACGAGCTTGATCTCTGACGCCTTGCGCAGGTTCCCAGGGTTCAGCCGCAGGCCGTGGACACCCGCTTCGAGCGCGGCGAGCGCCATCTCGTGGTGGAAGTGGATGTCCGCCACGATCGGGACCGGCGAGCGCGGCACGATGCGCGCGAGTCCTTCGGCCGCGGCCTCCTCGTTGCACGTGCAGCGCACGATGTCCGCGCCCGCAGCCGCCAGCGCGTAGATCTGCGCGAGCGTGCCGTCGACGTCCGCGGTCTTCGTCGTGGTCATCGACTGCACCGAGACGGGCGCGCCGCCGCCGATGGCGACGTCGCCGACGTGGATCTGGCGGGTCTTGCGGCGCGGCGCGAGCAGGTCGGAAGAGAGATCCATCGCCCACCATTCTGCCGCGTCCACCCGC
>JAKATJ010000075.1:3246-7296 GCA_021828005.1 Actinomycetes bacterium
GACCGGCGCCCGGTCGGGGTCAGCCGAAGGGGTTCGCGAGGGGGTGGGCGATGTCGAGGAACAGCGCAGACCCCACGACCACCAGCAGAAGGGCCATGAACGCGTACGCGACCGGAAGGAGCTTGGAGACGTCCGCCCGGTAGTACGGCCGTCCCCGGCGGGTCCGGATCCGCTCGTAGACGGCGATCACGACGTGGCCGCCGTCGAGCGGCAGCATCGGCAGCATGTTCAAGAGGCCGAGCCCGATGTTCAGCGCGACGAGGATCGAGATGAAGTAGTACGCCCCTTTCGCTTCCGCCTGGGTGGCCAGCCGGCCGACCCCGACGAGCGAGAGGATACGGTTCGACCGGGCCGGGTTGGCCGATGCCTTTTCCGCCGCCTTGGTACTCGTCACCTGGTGGAACAACGAACTGAGGCCCCCGGGCGAGAACACGTGACCGAGCCCGACCACCGTGAGCCGCGTGATGTCGCCCACGTCCCTCCCCGCCCAAGCGAGCGCCTGCCACGGGTTCTGCACGGTGAAGACCGGCGCGACGCCGACCTCGACGCCGATCAGGTACTCGCTCTTCCCCGCTGCCCTGCCTGCCCCCGTGCCCAGCACCTCCCTGCCCGCTGTCCTGCCGGACGTGATCGTATGGCCCACCTCCGGTTGCACGGTGAGCCTCGAGCGGCGTCCGTCGCGCTCGACGACGAGACGGACCGCATGCCCCTTCGACGCCTGGATGGCCGCCGACAGCTGTGTGGTCGTCGTCACGCTCTCGCCGTCCACGGACAGGACCGTGTCGCCGGCCTTCATCCCGCCGAGCTGCGCAGCGGTCTCGCGATGCCCGGCCCAGCGCGTGAACCCGCTCACCGTGACCTGTGTGCCGGTCGGGATGCCGATGGCGATGGCGAGCACGATCCCGAGGACCAGTGCGATCACGTAGTGCATGACCGACCCGGCGCTCGCGACGAGGACCCGGCGGCGGAAGGGCTGCTGGCGATAGGTGCGGGCCTCGTCGGCCGGGTCCAGCTGCTCGAGGTTGGTCATCCCGGGGATCTTCACGTAGGCCCCCACGAGGATCGGCTTGACGCCGTAGTCGGTCTCACCCCTCCGCACCGACCACAGCCGTGGCCCGAACCCGATGAAGAACTCGGTCACCTTCATGTGGCTCCACTTCGCCGTCAGGTAGTGACCCAGCTCGTGGAGGACGACGACGATGACGAGGGCGACGACGAACACGAGGAGGGGCCCGAGCCCCGCCGCGAGGAGCGCCGCGACGATCAACGCGACGACCACCGCCAGGCGCAGGATCGCCCCGCGCGTCCCGCCGCTCGGGGACGGGCCAGTGGAAGCCCCGGGGCCGGGAGGCGCCTCTGGGCCGCCGGGCGCGCCGGAGCCGGCGTCGTCGAGCCCGCCGGAGTCGTCGAGCTCGCCGGCGGGCTCCTCGGTCGGACCCGGGGAGCCGAGCTCCCTGCTCACACGGCCGCCAGTCGGCGTTCCACGGCGTCCGCCGCGAGCGCACGGGCTCGGCGGTCGGCCTCCAGCACGTCGTCGACGGAGCGCAGCGGCTCGCCGTCGCAGCGGTCGAGCACCGCGGCGTCGACGTCGGCGATGCCGAGCCAGTCGAGCCGACCGTCCAAGAAGGCGGCGACCGCCACCTCGTTGGCGGCGTTCAGCCAGGCGGGCGCAGGTCCCGCCGCCCGCCCTGCCGCGTAGGCGAGGTCGAGGCAGGGGAACGCCGCCCGGTCCGGCGGCTCGAAGTCCAAGGAGAGGGGCGCGTCCCAGTCGATCGCGCCAAACGCGTGGTCGAGCCGCTCCGGCCATCCGAGCGCGTAGCCGATGGGAAGTCGCATGTCGGGCAGCGAGAGCTGCGCGATGGTCGAGCCGTCGACCAGCTCGACCATCGAGTGGACCACCGACTGGGGGTGGACGACGACGTCGATCCGGTCGTAGGCGAGGCCGAAGAGCTCGTGCGCCTCGATCACCTCGAGGCCCTTGTTCATGAGCGTCGACGAGTCGACCGTGATCTTCGGGCCCATGGTCCAGGTCGGATGGCTGAGGGCGTCGGCGACGCCGACGGACTCGAGCTCGGCGCGCGTGCGGCCGCGGAACGGGCCGCCCGAAGCGGTGATCCGAAGTCGAGCCACCGACGGGTACAGGGCCGGGGCGGCGGCGCTGGCGTCGGCTGCGGCGCCTCCGCCCGGGACCACGCCCTCCCTCCCGGCGGCGTGCGCGGGAGCCGGGTCGACCGGGTCTCCGGGTCCCACCCAGCCCTTCCCGTCCGCGCGGGGCTGGCGGACCTCGACGACAGAGAGGCACTGGTGGATCGCACAGTGCTCGGAGTCGACGGGCACGATCTGGGCGCCGTGCGTGCGCCGTGCGGGCTGGACCACGGGAGCCCCGGCGATGAGGGACTCTTTGTTCGCCAGCGCGAGGCGTCGCCCGGCACGGAGCGCCGCGAGGGTGACGGGAAGGCCGGCGAAGCCCACCACCGCGTTCAGCACGACGTCGGCCGCCTCCGCTGCCGCCACGAGCCCCTCGGGGCCCCAGAGGAGCTCCGTGCGAGCCGGGAGCAGCGGCTCGAGCCGCCGCGCGGCGTCGGCGTCACCGACCGCGACGAGCTCCGGACGGAGCCGACGCGCCTGGTCGGCGAGGACCTCCACCGATCGGCGTGCGGCGATCGCGACGACCCGGTAACGGTCGGGGGCGGCCTCGACCACGTCAACCGCTTGGGTCCCGATGGACCCCGTCGATCCCACCAGGCTCACGGTCTGCATCGACCAGAAAGCATGCCACCGGACACGCCTCGCTGGTCGCCGCGTCGGCCGTGGTCAGCCGTGGCCGAAGGCTCGGACCAGGTAGTAGGTGGCCGGGAGGACGAACAGCAGCCCGTCGACCCGGTCGAGCAGGCCCCCATGACCCGGGAGGATCCGCCCCATGTCCTTCAATCCGAGCTGGCGCTTCACGAGCGACTCGCAGAGGTCGCCGATCGGGCTCACGACCGCGACGACGACGCCCAGGACCGCCGCCTCCGCGAGCGTCCAGGGATGCACGAGACGGACGACCACGACGGCGAAGACGATCGCGCCGGCCGCACCGCCGAGCACGCCTTCCCACGTCTTGCCCGGGCTCACGGCGCTCAGCGGGTGGCGACCCACCCATGCGCCGGCGGCGAGCGCACCGACGTCGTAGGCAACGACAGCGATCAGCGCACCGAGGAGGTACGCGATGCCCGTGCGGCTCGGGAACAGCGAGGGCGCGAGCAAAAGCGCTGCGAACGAGCCGAAGATCCCGACCCAGGAGAACACGAAGAGGGTGGCCGCGGTGCTCCGCACCGGCTCGGCGCGGCGGTCCACGCCGACGAGGTGCCACAGGACCGTCGCGGCGAACAGCATGACGGCGACGACCGGCAACGCGGCGAACGGCTCGTCGTAGCTGCCGACGATGACCCCGGCGACCGCGACGATCCCGAGCAACGTCGCGGGACGGTACGTCCGGCGGAACGCCGCGTACGCCTCGACCGCCGCGGCCACGAGGACCACCGTGACGACGACCATCGACGGCACCGTCCCGAAGTGGAAGGCGATCAGCGCGGCGGCGCCGATCACGAGGCCGCTCACGATGGCTGCGGGGATGTTGCGCCCGGCCCGCTGCGACAGGGCGTCCTCGCCGCGCCGAGGCACCCCGGCCGGCCGGGTTCCCCGTCCCGGCCGGTCTGCGCCGGCGCGTGTCGGGAGGGGCGGAGCCTGCGGCGCGACCGTCGCGGCGGCGGCCGCGCCGGCGGCGGCGTCGGCCGCGACGGCGGCGGCGTCGGCGTGCTCCCCCCGCCGGTGCGCGCGCAGCCACGTGGGGGCGGCCCGGCCGCGGCCACGCTCGCGGGTTCGCACGTGGCCGACGTCGACCTCTCCTGCGTCGACCTCTTCGGTCGCCTCGTCTCGACCCTCGGCGTCCACGACGTGCTCGAGGTGGCCCCTCGGACCACCCGGACCCGGAAGCTCGAGCGCCGACGTCGGCTCGCCGGCGATGCGGTCGGCGTCTTCGGCTGCTACCCCTGCGGCGCGTGTCTC
>JAKATJ010000075.1:7396-10142 GCA_021828005.1 Actinomycetes bacterium
GGTGCGCCTGCGCCGTCGGCACCGGCTGAGGCGACGCTTGGTCCCCGGTCCGAGTGCGCAGGGGCCGAGGTGACGAAGAGCTCGTCGGTAGCCAGGTCGCCGAGCTCGCCAGCGGAGCCGCCGTGGCCCTCGCCCGGCGTGCGGCCGGTTGCAGCCCCGGCGAGGTCGAAGCTCCAAGGCTGGCGCTCCTCCTCGTCCTGCTCGGCGAGAAGACGAGGAACAGCGTCGTGGCCCGCGAACAGCGACGGGACCAGCGGCTCTGCCTCCTCCCAGTCGCGCCGCTCCTCGCGCCAGGTCGGCTCGGGCAACGACGCCCACGGGTCACCGCCCACGGGCTCTTCGCCGCGGGAGAGGACCGCGGGGACCTCACCGGTCGGAGCGTCCGTCCAGTGCAAGAGCAGCGGCTCCCCAGGCGCCGCAGCGTCCTCGGAGCCGATCTCGTCCGCCGCGCCGTCGTGGCCGAGGTCGGTCTCGGCACCCGGCTGCGCCTCAGCGTCCGCGCCCTCGGCGTCCCGCTGGACGGCCTCGCCGGCGCGCTCCGCCCCGACGATCCGCACCTGCTCGGTGCGAGGCGCCTCCCGAGCGTCGCCGAGCTCGTGGGGGTCCTCATGGGTTGTGCTCGTTGTCATGACGTCCGTTGTCACCACGTCCCCCCGCTCCGGGGCATGCCCCGCCTCGCTCCGTCTTCGCGGGGCCCCGACGCCCCGGCTGCGGGCCGCTCAGACCTCGAGCAGCTCCTTCTCCTTGTGCGCCACCAGCTGGTCGACCGCCGCCACCTGCTGCTGCGTCACCTTCTCGACCTCCTTCTCCGCCCTGTCCAGCTCGTCGGACGAGATCGACCCGTCCTTCTCGAGCGCCTCCAGCTCGTGGCGCGTCGCCCGCCGGAGGTTGCGGATCGCGACCCTTCCCTCCTCAGCCTTGTGGCGGACCACCTTCACGAGCTCCTTGCGCCGCTCCTCGGTGAGGGGCGGAAAGGCGAGGCGGATCACGGCGCCGTCGTTCGACGGGTTGATCCCGAGGTCCGACCCCTGGATCGCACGTTCGATCGCGGTCAACGAGCCCTTGTCGTAGGGGGAGACCACGAGCAGCATCGGGTCTGGGACGGTGAAGCCCGCGATCTGTCGAAGCGGCGTCGGCGTCCCGTAGTATTCGACGGTCAGGTGCTCGACCAGGGCCGGAGACGCCCGCCCGGTCCGGACGGCGGCGAACTCGTTGCGAACGTGGTCGACGGCCTTTGACATCTTGTCGCGGGCTTCCTCCACGACCACTTCGACAAGGTCGTCGCCCATCACCGGACAAGCGTACCGATCCGCTCGCCGCCGAGCACCCGCCGGATATTGCCCGGTTCCATGAGGTCGAAGACCAGGATGGGCAGGTCGTTGTCCTTGCAAAAGGTGATCGCGGTCAGGTCCATGACACGGAGGTCCTTGGCGATGACCTCCATGAAGGAGACCTCTTCGTAGCGCGTCGCGGAAGGTTCGGCTCGCGGGTCCGCGCTGTACACGCCGTCCACCCCGCCGTGAGTGCCTTTGAGGAGCAGCTCCGCCTCGATCTCCGCCGCGCGCAGCGCGGCGGAGGTGTCGGTCGTGAAGTACGGATTGCCCATGCCCGCTGCGAAGATGACGACGCGGCCCTTCTCGAGGTGCCGGATCGCGCGGCGTCGGATGTACGGCTCGGCCACTTCGGCCATGTGCACGGCGGTCAGCACCCGCGTCGGCTGGTCCCGGTGCTCGAGGGCGTCTTGGAGCGCGAGCGCGTTGATCACCGTGCCGAGCATGCCCATCGTGTCCGAGGTGGCCCGCTCCATTCCCGCTCCCGCGCCCGTCGTCCCGCGCCAGATGTTGCCGCCGCCGACCATGACGGCGAGCTGGAGGGGGAGCTCTCCGAGCGCCTCGGCGATCTCGCCGGCGATCCTCTCGACGACCGACGCGTCGATGGTCTCGTCCGAAGCGGATGATGCAAGGGCCTCGCCCGACATCTTGAGGACGAGACGTCTGGGTTCACCCATGACGGGCGAGACCCCCGCTCCTCGAGGACGCGGCCGGCGCGCTCAGGAGCCGACCACCACCTGCGCGAACTGCACCACGGACGCCGGCCCGAGAAGGTCGGAGATCGACTTCTTCTCGTCGCGGACGTAGGCCTGCTCGAGGAGCACGCGCTCTTTGAACCACCCGTTCATCCGGCCCTCCACCACCTTGGGCAAGGAGGCCTCGGGCTTCCCTTCGTGACGGGAGATCTGCTCGACCGTCGCCCGCTCCGCGGCGACCTCGGCCTCAGGGACATCCTCCCTGCGCAGGTACGAGGGTCGCGCGAAGGCGATGTGCACGGCAACCTCGTGGGCGAGCTCCTGGGTGCCACCCTCGAGGAGCACGATGACCGCGTTCACCCCGCGGCCCGACTGCTGGTGGACGTAGGTGTCCAGGACCTGCCCCTCACCGCTCTCGATGCGCACGACCCGGCCGGCCGCGATGTTCTCCTGGAGCGACGTGCGGAGCTGGTCGATCTCGCCCTGACGCTCGGCGACGGACTCCACCCCTTTCGCCGCGACGAACGCAGCCAGATCGTCGACCAGCGAGACGAACTCAGGCGACTTCGCCACGAAGTCCGTCTCGCACCGGAGCTCCACGATGGCGGCGCTCGACCCCTGACGGACCGCGGCGACCGCACCCTGCGACGCGTCGCGCTCGCCGCTGGCTCCGGCCTTCGCCAGCCCCTTCACTCGGAGCCACTGTATGGCGTCCTCCAC
>JAKATJ010000076.1:0-1184 GCA_021828005.1 Actinomycetes bacterium
CACGCGGCCACGACACGAACGCTCCGGCCAACCTGCCAGGCTCACCGGGGAGCGGCCGCAGCGGGGGGCCACCCCCGACTCCCTGCTCACCCTCCACGACGCGGGCTATCGGGCAGTCCTCGAACGGCTCGAAGGACTCGGACCGGCCCGCGTGCTCGACGTCGGTTGCGGCGAAGGCTTCGAGTCCCTGCGCCTCACCGGTGGCGGGCGCCAGGTGCTCGGCGTCGACTACGCGCGCGAGGCGACGGTGGCCGCTCGCCGGCTGGCCCACGACCGTGCGGCGGGACCCGCCTCCTGTGCCGCCCACTCGCCCGCCCGCTGGCCCGCGTTCTCGGTCGCGCAGATGGACGCGCTCGCCCTCGGTGTCGCCGACGAGGCGTTCGACGCGGTCTGCTCGTCGCACCTCGTCGAGCACTTCGCCGACCCCTCCGGGCACGTCGCGGAGCTCGCCCGCGTCACCTCCGGCACCGGGACCGCGTACTTCCTCACGCCGAACGTGACCTGCGACTTCGAGAACCCGTTCCACCTCCGCCTCTTCGGGCCCGACGACCTCGGTGCGCTGCTCCGTGCGCACTTCGAGGACGTCTGGGTCGGCGGGCTGGACGGGTCCGGCCGGGTGAAGGCGGACTTCGCCGCACGCCGGGCGAAGGCCGAACGGCTGCTCCGTCTCGACGTGCTCGACCTCCGCCACCGGATCCCGAGAAGCTGGTACGTCGCGCTGTACACGCGGCTGCTGCCGCTCGCCTACGCGCTCGTGGCCCGCGGTAGCCGTAGCGGAGCGTCCGGGATCACCGCGGACGACTGGTTCGTGACCGACGACGTGGACGACACGACGCTGGTGCTCTTCGCCGCCTGCCGGCTCCCGCGACGGCCGAGCCCGGTTGCGGATGCGGTGCGGCCGCTGTCGTGATGCTCCGGATCGGCCTCACCGGCGGCATCGGGACGGGGAAGTCGACGGTCGCGACGATGCTCGCCGCACGCGGGGCGGCGGTGGTCGACGCCGACGAGATCGCGAGGGAGGTCGTGGCCCCCGGGGGCCCGGCCTACGACGCGGTGGTGGAGCGTTTCGGCCGCAAGGTGGTGAGCGGGGACGGGACCGTCGACCGCGTGGCACTCGCCTCGATCGTGTTCTCCGACCCCGCCGCGCTCGACGACCTGAACTCGATCACCCATCCGGTGATCGG
>JAKATJ010000076.1:1284-10008 GCA_021828005.1 Actinomycetes bacterium
GTCGCCGTCGAGAGGCTGGTCGAGGCGAGGGGCATGGACGAGGCGGACGCCCGGGCGAGGATCGCCGCGCAGCCGTCGCGAGAGGAGCGCCTGGCCTTCGCCGACTACGTCGTCGACAACGGCTCGACCCTCGCGCACGTGGCAGCGGAAGTGGACGCGCTCTGGGAGTGGCTCGTCGGCCGTGCCCGACGCGACGCGGCGACCTGACGGCGTCCCCGGCGGCGTTGTCGACGGGGGCTGAACTGCAATAGCGTGGGCGCCGCCGTCGGGCACGCCCGATCCGGCCCTGCCAGCCATGACGCTCACCGACCAGCCCGAGCCGGCGCCGCTCGGGACCCCATCCCAGCGCCAGCCGCGCCGGCAAGCCGAGGCGGCCACGGACAGCGACGGGGCCGGGCGCGAGCCCCTGGTGCAGTCGCTGTCCCTCGCCCTCGAAGGGATGACGTGCGGAGCTTGCGCAGCTCGCATCGAGCGGCACCTGAACGGCATCGACGGCGTCCGTGCGGTGGTGAATTTCGCGACCGAGCGCGCGTCGGTGACGGCGCCGCCGTCGGTCAGCGTCGCCCGGCTCGTCGAGGAGGTGGCATCGATCGGCTACGCGGCGCAGCTGGTCGGGAGCGATCCCCGACAGGCCGTCGTGGCAGGTTCCGCCGAGGAGGCGGCGAGGCGCGTACGGTCGCTCAGGCGCCGCCTCGTCGTGGCCGCCGTGCTGTTCATGCCGCTGTGCGACGCCTCCGTGGCGTTCTCGGTGGTTCCGAGCGCGCGCTTCGAGGGCTGGCAGTGGGTGCTGATCGCGCTGGCCCTCCCCGTCGTCACGTGGGCGGCGTGGCCGTTCCACGAGGCCGCCTTCCGCCACGCCCTCCACCGCACCGCGACCATGGACACGCTGGTCTCGTTGGGCGTGATCTCCTCGTCGGCGTGGTCCGTCTACGCGATGTTCTTCGAGGACGCCGGTGCGACGGGCCACTCGATCGCCTACCTGCTGGCGCACCACTCGGGCGGGTCGATCTACCTCGACGTGGCCGGCGGGGTCACGACCTTCCTCCTCTTCGGACGCTGGTTCGAGGCTCGGTCCCGTCAGCGCAGCGGCGACGCGCTGCGCGCGCTCGCCGAGCGCGGGGCGAAGGAGGTCTCGATGCTGGACGGCGACGGCGTCGAGCGCCGGCGACCCGTCGCGGACCTCTGTCCCGGGGACCGCTTCGTGGTCCGGCCTGGCGAGAAGGTCGCGACCGACGGAGTCGTCGTCTCGGGCGAGTCGGCGATCGACCGGAGCCTCATGACGGGAGAGTCCGAGCCCGTCGACGTGCGCGTAGGCGACGAGGTCACGGGCGGCACGGTGTGCTGCGCGGGGCGGCTGGTCGTGGAGGCGACCACCGTCGGAGCGGACACCCAGCTCGGCCAGATGCTGACCCTGGTCGAGCGCGCGCAAAACGAGAAGGCGCAGGTGCAGCGCCTCGCGGACCGGGTCGCGAGCGTCTTCGTCCCCGTCGTGATCGTGCTGGCGCTCGTCACCCTCAGCGGATGGCTGGCAACCGGTGCCTCTTCGCTCGACGCCTTCAATGCCGGGCTGTCCGTCCTCATCATCGCCTGCCCCTGCGCGTTGGGCCTCGCGACGCCCGCGGCGCTCTTCGTCGCCTCGGGAACCGGTGCCAGGGAGGGGATCTTCTTCAAGGGCTACCGGGCGCTGGAGCTCTCCAAGCAGGTGGACACCGTCGTCCTCGACAAGACCGGCACCGTCACCGAGGGCCGGATGGAGGTCGTCGGGGTCGCCCCCGCTCCGGGTGTGGACCGCGCCGAGCTGCTCCGGCTCGCCGGCGCCGTCGAGCAGGCGTCCGAGCATCCGGTCGCCCGCGCCGTCGCCGCCGTCGCTCGGGCAGAGCTGGGCTCGCTGACAACGGCGGGCTCCTTCTCCGGGGTCGCCGGGCTCGGCGCGACCGGGACGGTGGCGGGGCGCGCCGTCTCGGTGGGTCGTCCGGCGCTCGTGCCGGGCGCCACCGTGCCCGGCGAGGTCGCGGCGCGCTGCACGGACTGGGAGGCCCGCGGCCACACGGCCGTCGTCGTTACGAGCGACGGCGCGGTGATCGGGGCGATCGCCGTCGCCGACGCGGTCCGGCCCTCCGCGGCCCCTGCCGTCTCGAAGCTGCGGAGTCTCGGGCTGCGCTGCATCCTCGTGTCGGGGGACAACGAGACGACGACGCGGACGGTCGCGGCCGCGATCGGCGTCGACGAGGTGGTCGCGGGTGCGTCGCCTGCCGGCAAGGTGGCGGTGATCCGGTCCCTGCAAGCGGCCGGGCGCTCGGTCGCGATGATCGGAGACGGGGTGAACGACGCGCCCGCGCTGGCGACCGCGGACCTCGGGCTGGCCGTCGGCTCGGGCGCCGACGTCGCGATCGACGCTGCCGACCTCGTGATCGTCCGGGAGGACCTGCAGGTGGCCGCGTCCGCGATCGCGCTCGCCCGCCGCACGCTGCGGATCATCCACTCCAACCTGCTGTGGGCCTTCGCGTACAACCTGGTCGCCATCCCCGTCGCCGCGGCGGGCCTTCTGGATCCCCTCGTCGCTGCCGGTGCGATGTCCCTCTCCTCCGTCTTCGTCGTCTGGAACAGCGCGCGGCTCCGGCCCCGACGTCCGGCGCCGCGGGCCCGTGTCGCCGACCGCACGCCGCCGGTTCCCGCCCCGCAGCCGGCGCGTCCCGGCCGCGAGCACGAGCCCATGCCCGACGCCGGGGCCGTCCCCGTCGCGCCCGGGCGAGGGGGACGGTGACCGGAGGACCGCTGGCCGGTCTGCTCGCAGTGGCGATGATCGGGGTCGTGTGCTTCCATGCCGGCCGCCTGGTCCTGGCGGTGCGGCTGCGGCGACCCACCGAGGCCGACGTCGACGTCGTGCACGCGGCGATGGGCGTGTCGATGGCAGGGATGCTCACCGGTTGGCTGACCGGCTCGTGGAACGACGTGTGGACGGTGGCTTTCGCCGCGTCGTCGGTGTGGTTCGGTCTGAGGCTCGTGCGCGGGGTGTCCGGGTCGGGGCTCGGCGGTCCGCTCGCCTCCCACCATCTCCCGCACTTCGTCGCCTCGGCGGTGATGCTCTCCATGCTGTGGGCCATGCGGTGGGAACCTGCAGCCGGAGGGCAGCCTGGCTCGACGGGAGCCGGCAGCCCGATGGCCCACATGGCCGGGGGCGGCGTGCTGCTCCCGGCCGTCCTCGCCGTGCTCGTGGTCGCCAACTCGGCGGTCGCCGTCTGGTCCGCGCTCCCTGCATCGCCGGGGACGGCGGGCCCGGCCTCCACAGGGGCGAGCGCGGCCCCTCGCGCCGCGCGCTCTGCCGGTGTGCTCGGCGTCCGCGGTGCGCAGGCCTGCTTCGTCGTCATGGGCCTGGCCATGGCCTACATGGTCGTCGCCGCCCACCCCTGAGGCCCTGCGGGCTCCGCCGGCGTGGGCTTTCGGAACCCCCGGCCAGCGCCGAGCACCCCGTTGGTACGCTCCGGGAGCGTGCCCGACTTCGAAGTCGTGTCGTCGTTCCAGCCGGCCGGCGACCAGCCGGCGGCGATCCGCGCGCTCTCCGAGGGCGTGCGGCGTGGCGACCGCTTCCAGACCCTTCAGGGGATCACGGGCAGCGGGAAGACGGCCACGATCGCGTGGGTCGTCGAGGCCGTGCAGCGGCCGACGCTCATCATCGAGCCGAACAAGTCGCTCGCCGCACAGCTCTCCTCGGAGCTGCGGGAGCTGTTCCCGAAGAACCGGGTCGAGTTCTTCGTGTCCTACTACGACTACTACCAGCCCGAGGCGTACCTGCCCACGACCGACACGTACATCGAGAAGGACTCGTCGATCAACGACGAGATCGACCGGCTCCGCCACGCGACCACGTCGTCACTCCTCCTGAGGCGCGACGTCATCGTCGTCGCCTCGGTGTCGTGCATCTACGGGCTCGGGTCGCCCGAGGAGTACTCGGGCCGCATCCTCGGGCTCGGGGTCGGCGAGGTGATCGACCAGCGCGACCTCCTCCGGCGCCTCGTCGATCTCCAGTACGCGCGCAACGACGTGAACCTGGTACGCGGCACCTTCCGCGCCCGGGGCGACACGATCGAGGTCCACCCCGCCTACGAGGAGTCGGCCCTCCGGGTCGAGCTGTTCGGCGACACGGTCGAGCGGATCGTCCCCTTCGACGTGCTCACCGGCGAGATGGGCGAGGAGCTGGAGGACGTCGTCGTCTTCGCGGCCACGCACTACGTCGCGGGCGACGAGACCGTGCAGCGGGCGATCGGCACGATCGAGGTGGAGCTGCGAGAGCGGCTCGCCTCCTTCCAGCGGGAGGGCAAGCTGCTCGAGGCGCAGCGCCTGCGAGCCCGCACGGAGCACGACCTCGAGATGCTGGCCGAGACCGGGTCGTGCTCGGGCATCGAGAACTACAGCCGCCACCTCGACGGCCGGAGCCCCGGAGACCCCCCGTTCACCCTGCTCGACTTCTTCCCGAAGGACTACCTGGTCGTGATCGACGAGAGCCACGTCGCCGTGCCGCAGCTGTACGGCCAGTGGGCGGGGGACCGCTCCCGGAAGGAGGTGCTCGTCGAGCACGGGTTCCGGCTGCCCTCCGCGCTCGACAACCGGCCGCTGCGCTTCGAGGAGTTCGTCGAGCGGGTCCCCCAGGCCATCTTCGTCTCGGCGACCCCCGGCTCCTTCGAGCTCGGGCACTCCGCACAGGTCGTCGAGCAGGTGATCCGCCCGACGGGGCTCGTGGACCCCGAGGTGGTGGTCCAGCAGACGCGCGGGCAGATCGACGACCTGATGGTGCGGATCGAGCACGCGGTGGGCAAGGGCGGGAGGGTGCTCGTGACCACGCTCACGAAGAAGATGGCGGAGGACCTCACCGACTACCTGGCGGAGGCGGGCATCCGCGTGCAGTACCTGCACTCCGACATCGACACGATCACCCGTGTCGAGATCCTCCGTGCTCTCCGCCTCGGCTCGATCGACGTCCTGGTCGGGATCAACCTCCTGCGCGAAGGGCTCGACCTTCCCGAGGTGTCGCTCGTCGCGATCCTCGACGCCGACAAGGAGGGCTTCCTTCGCTCGGCGCCGTCGTTGATCCAGACGATGGGGCGTGCCGCCCGGAACGTCGACGGCACGGTGGTCCTGTACGCGGACTCGATCACCGACTCGATGCGGGAAGCGGTCGGGACGACGCAGCGGCGCCGCCAGCTCCAGACGGCCTACAACGCCGAGCACGGCATCGATCCGCAGACCATTCGCAAGGCCGTGACCGACATCCTCGAGCGGTTGCGCGGGGGCCCCGGCGGCGCGTCGCGGGCGAAGCGGAGCCGCGCCGACGTGCGCTCGGGCAAGGCCGCGCGGACGGTCCGCACGCGCGCAGCCGTCGGCGGCGGCGGATGGGCGCCGGGCGCGGCCGAGCTCCCGCCCGAGCTCGCGGAGATCGCGGCGGAGCTCGAGCGTGAGATGCTCGCCGCCGCCGCGGACCTCCGGTTCGAGGAGGCGGCCCTCCTGCGCGACGAGCTCGCGGCGATCCGGGAGCAGGCGTTCGGACCCGTCGAAGCGGAGACCGCGACCCGCCGGTAGCCCAGGGTGGGGGTGCCGCCCCGGCCCGCGTAGTCTTGTGGCGCCGGGCGCACGGCGAGGCCGTGCAGGTCCGGCACGATCCCGATCCTGGAGGGTACGACCGCCACCATGACTCCGACTCCGCACGACGGCAGCTTGGCCGGAGCAGCGCCGAGCGTCCTCTCCGGCACGACAGTCGAGCTCCCCGCCCAGACGCTGGTCGACCTGGTGGCGGGCCACGCCCGCAACCGGCCGGACGCGCCGGCGGTCGAGGGCGACGGCCCGACCCAGACGTACGCGGAGCTGTGGCAGCACGCGGGGCGGATCGCGGCGGCGCTGGCGGACGCAGGAGTGGGCGAGGGCGACCAGGTCGCCATCTGGGCGACGAGGACGGCACCGGTGGTCGCCGCCGCGCTCGCGGTGATGTCGCTGGGCGCGGCGTTCGTGCCGATCGACCCGACCTACCCCGCCGCGCGGGTGCGGCGCATCCTCGAGGTCGGGCGTCCGAAGGTCATGGTGTCGGCAGAGCCGGGCTCGCTCGCCGGCAGCCTTCCGAGGGGCGTCGCGACCCTCGACACCCACGCAGGGCCCCACGACGCCGGCGAGCTCCGGTCCGTGGCGCGCCAGGACGACATCGCGTACACGGTCTTCACGTCCGGCTCGACCGGGCAGCCCAAGGGCGTCCTCGTCGCCCACCGGTCGCTCGTGAACTACCTGGGGTGGGCGCAGGAGCTCACGGGCTTCACCGACGCCGATGCGACGCCGTGCTTCGCGAGCCTCGGCTTCGACCACGCGGTCACCTGCTTGTGGCTGCCGCTGATGGTCGGCGGCTCGGTGCAGCTCGTGCCCGACAGCTGGGACCCGAGGCCGTGGCTGGCCCCCCGCGAGCGGCCGTTCGCCTTCGTGAAGATCACCCCGTCGCACGTCCGGCTGTTCGAGCGGATCGCCCGCCCGGACTACCGGGCGATCACCCGCTCGGTGATGTTCGGCGGGGAGCGACTGGACGCCGCGCTCGTCGCGAGCCTCGGCGATCGCCTGGAGGGCGTCCACCTCCTCGACCACTACGGCCCGACCGAGGCCACGGTAGGGTGCACCGCCTACCGGTTCGAGCGCGCCAGCCTGCCGGCAGAGGGCGCGCTGCCCATCGGCGTGCCGGTGTGGAACTCGCGCGCGTACCTCGTGGACGAGGACCTGGCGCCGGTGCCGCTCGGCGAGGAGGGGGAGCTGGTCCTGGGCGGGGAGTGCGTGGCCGTCGGCTACCTCGGAGGGGATGCCGAGGACAAGGGCCGGTTCCTCGACGAGGTCGCCATCGCCGACTCGGCCGGCCCCAGCGGCTCGCGCGCGTACCGGACGGGCGACCGCTGCGTGATCCGCGAGGACGGCCAGCTCCATTACCTCGGCCGCCTCGACGAGCAGGTGAAGGTGCGCGGGTTCCGCATCGAGATCCACGAGGTGCGCGATCTGGCGGAGTCGGTCGACGGGGTGGCCCACGCGGCGGCCGCGGTCAGCCCGAAGGGCCTCGGCGGGCTCGAGCTCTTCGTCGTCCCGGAGGGCGCGGCGGGAACGGACCTCGTGGCGCGGGTGTTGGAGCGGCTGCGGGCGGAGCTTCCCGCCGCCGCAGTGCCCGAGAGGGTCTTCGTGGTGCCTAGCCTGGTGGTGAACGCCCACGGCAAGTGGGACCCCGATGCGACGAGGCAGCTCGCAGGAGAAAGCGAGGAGGGAGCCGGGTCATGAGCGCGATCGACACCACGGCGGCGAGCGGTCGGACCGGACGGGCGGTCTCGCTCGTCTGCGTCGACTGCGGGTCGACCGATCAGGACCTCTCCGGGCGGTGCCCCGCCTGCCACGGGCTCGTCGACGCGGTCTACCCGCCCACCACGGCCGCGCTCGAGCCGGGAGACGCCGACGCGCTCGAGACCTACTGGGACCTCCTTCCCGTCCCGCACCGTGCGTCGTGCCGGATCGCGATCGAGCCCACGCCGACCGTGCTCCTGACCGAGCTCGACGGGGTGCCGATCTGGGCCAAGGTGGAGGGGGTCCTGCCGACGGGCTCCACGAAGGACCGGCTGATCGCGGTGTCGCTCCCGCTCCTGCTCGAGCGCGGGGTGGAGCGGTTCGTGTTCAGCTCGACGGGAAACACGGCCGCCGCCTACGCCTGGGGGCTGCAGCACTACCCGGAGCTCGCAGCCCGGGTGTACGTGTCCGAGGACGTGCCCGACGCGCAGCTCGGCCCGAAGACCGCCCAGATGGAGGTCGTCCGGGTGAAGGGCGACTACGTGGAGGCGGGCAACCGCTCGCGGGCGGAGCTCCGTCCGGGCGAGGTCTCCGAGGGCGGATTCTTCAACCTCGGCCGGCGCGAGGGCGCGAAGCTCGCCTACCTCGAGGCCTTCGACGACGTCGCGCGTGCGGGCGGCCGGATCGACACGGTGGTCCAGGCGGTCGCCTCGGGCCTCGGGATCGTCGCCGCCGCACGGGCGGTCGAGCAGAGCGAGGCGGTGCGCGGGTGGGGCAGGGGACCCCGGCTCTTCTGCGCGCAGCAGACGAGCTGCTCGCCGATGGTGAGGGCCTACCGCGCCCTGCTCGCCGGCACCGGCGAGCGGCTGCCGGAGAAGCTGCCCTCGGGGCTCGCCGCCGCCATCCTGCTCGGCGACCCCTTCTCGAGCTTCGACTACGTCGCTCGAGCGGTGCGCGAGTCGACAGGGAACTTCGTCGACGTGACGTCGTCGGAGATCGCCGCCGCCCTGCAGCGTCACAACCGCGAGGTGCCGATGGGGGACTCGGCCGCCGTCGCGCTGGCGAGCGCCTACCGCCTCTGGGAGCAGGGCGACCTGCGGGAGTCCGAGGGCGTGCTCGTCGCGCTCACCGGCGGCCCCGGCCGATGACCCGGTACGCGAGGCGGTGAGCGCGCCGGCATGACGGAAGCCGAGTTCTACGAGCGGATGCGGGCGTTCCTCCGCGAGCGCCGGCCCGACCTGTCCGGTGACGTCGAGCCGACCACGCAGCTGTGGCAGGCCGGCTACCTGGACTCCTTCGGGCTCATCGAGACGCTCTCGCTCTTGGAGGAGCTGACCGGCCACCCGGTCCAGATCGGTGCCGACGACCTGCCGAGCTTCTTCACGATGAAGGGGATCTTCGAGGCGTTCCTCGCCGGCTGAACCGCCGCGGCCGCGC
>JAKATJ010000077.1:0-8324 GCA_021828005.1 Actinomycetes bacterium
GACACCCCGACGTTCCAGGCGACCGGGAGCGAGACGACCGGCATCCCCGTCATGTCCCAGCGAGCGCTGAGCGCGATCAGCGGATCGCCGACCCCTCCGGCGTGCCCGCGTGCGTACCCCTCGCCGCGAGGCGGAGGAAGGACCGCGAGCGTGGGCTCGCAGAGGAGGTCGACGTCGTTGGCCGCGAACCAGGCGTCGTAGGCGCCCGCGGCGCGGGAGCGCGCGAGCTGCGCCGAGAAGTACGCAGCGCCATCGTCGAAGGTCGCCGCCGCGTCGACCAGCTCGGCGATCGCGGGACGGTAGCGGTCGCGCAGGGGCGCGAATCGGGAATGGTACGACCACATCTCGGTCAGCAGCACGGCGTTCAGGTGCTCCCACTCGAGCGGCCACGACGGCGCGGCCACGACGCGCGCGCCGAGCGCAGCCACGGCGCGGCGCGCCGTCTCCATGCCGGCCACGACCGCCGCGTCCCAGGGAAAGTCCGGCTGCGGATCGCCGAGCGCGACCGTGCGGCCCTCGAGCGGCCGGCGGCCCGCGCTCGCACGGAGCGCCAGGGGTCCGAGCGGTGCCGGTGGCGGCATCAGCGCCGAGGTCTCGGGAACCGTCGCCATCACCGACAGCAGCGCTGCTGCGTCGGCCACCGTGCGCGCCATCGGCCCCGGATGGTCGAGGGTGGGCGCGAGCGGGACGATGCCGTCGAGCGAGACTCTTCCGTGGGTGGGCTTGATCGTGCTCGTGCCGCAGCACGCGGAAGGGACCCGCAGCGAACCGCACGTGTCGGTGCCGAGCGCCGCCGGCACCATCCTGGCGGCGAGCGCCGCCGCGCTGCCCCCGCTCGAGCCCCCGGCGGAGAGGGACAGGTCGAAGGGGTTGCCCACCTGGTCGGTCGTCCCACCTGCGGCGAATTCGTGGGTATGGGTATGGCCCAGGACGACCATGCCGTCCGCGCGCAGCCGGGCGACCACCGCCGCGTCCGCGGCCACCGGGTCGTCGTCGAGCACGCGGCTCGAGGCGGTCAAGGGTCGACCGGCGACCGAGTAGAGGTCCTTCACCGCGAGGGGGATGCCGCACAGGAGGGGGGCGTCGTCTCCCTGCGCGGCGAGGCGGCGATCGGCCGCCCGTGCCTCGGCGCGGGCCTCGTCTGGGTAGAGGCGCACCCAGGCGTTGACGGCGCCCGGCGCCCCGTCGAAGCTCGGCGGCCCGCCGTTGCGCGACCCGACGCGCGCCAGGCAGGCGTCGGTGAGCTCGAGCGAGCTGAAGGTCCGGGCCCGAAGCGCCGCGGCGGCTTCGAGAACGCCGAGATCGGCGGGATCGGCGGGATCGGCGTGGACGGCGTGGACGGCGTGCCCGGCGCGGCGAGGGGCCGTCATCTCGGCGCGTCCTCGATCTGCAAGGGGCCCGAGCTTCCCGTCCGCGGCACCTCCAGGCACGCCCCCCCGGTCAGCGCCTCGCCGGCCAGGCGTCCCACAGGCCGGTCGCGTCCTCGGCGGTCGACACGTTGAGGCTGGCGATGCGCGACACGATCGGCTCCTGGAGCTCCTTTTTCCAGAGCGTCCCGCCGTAGAGCGCCGACGTCAGGCGCTCGTGGTCGGTAGCGTCCGGGAAGGCACGGAGCCACACGAAGGTGTTCTCGTCGTCGCGGGAGGGGAAGCAGCCGAGCACTTTCATGCCGAGGCGCTCCATCTCCGGGAAGAACCGGTCCTCGAGGAGCTGGATGACCGCCCCCCGCTCACCGGGGTGTGCCGTATAGGTGCGGAACTCGATGACTGCGGCCACGGCTCCTCCTTGTCGCGTTCGCCCGCGGGACGAGGTCAGCCTATTGGGTGCCGGGAGCCCGGGCCCGATGGGCGGGTCGAAGCGTGGCCCGCCGATGCGTCGAGCACCGCGGCGACGAGCACGCCCTCTGGCCGGCGCGAGCGGAGCAGCCACACGCTCCACGTGTCGCCGGCGCGTTCGACGGCCAGGACCGGCGACATCGCCGGGTCGATGGGCATGTGGTGCTCGATGCGCGCCACCACCGAGTCGCTCGGTGCGACGTCGACCGAGTCTTCCACCGCGGCCCAGGCGACGGCGTTGTTGACGTGCGACCACGCGTCCAGGTCGCTTCGGCGAAGCGGCCAGGGCCGACCCTCGCGTGCCGCCGCCTCCGTGGGCGCGCCCAGCGCGAGCCGCACGGTCGCTCGCCTCCCACCGGCCGAGGGTCCGTAGACGGCGAAGAAGCGGTCCCCGAGCCGCGCGGGCGCGCCGGTCTGCGTGTCCACGGCCACCCAGATCGACACGGCGCGGCACCCGGCGCCAAGAGACCCCTCCACGAGCGTCGTCCGTTCCGCCCACCGGCTGCCGACGGCGGAGCAGAAGGTGCGCAGGACGAGCTCCTCACCGAGAATGGGGAACCGCTCGATCTCCATGCGCGTGCTGCGGAGGAGCCACCCGATCGTCGGGGGAAGCGCGGCGGCCGCTGCGTCGTCCTCGGCCACGTCGGCGAGGTAGCGGGCAAGGGCGTCAAGGCGGGTCCGCCGGTCCGGGCCGACGTCGGGCATGCGGACCTTCCGGCGGCCTTCGAACAGTCGCCCCTCGGTGGGGAGCTCCGGCACGCGATCGACCGTCAAGACCTGTCGAGCCGGCAGGTCAGCTGCCTCGAGCGGGCGGTGCAGCGCCAGGGGCGGCGGGGGGATCCTCTCTTCTCGACCTCTCCGCTCTCTCCGTTCGTCGGATCGCTCCCAGGTCCGAGTCGGCTCATCCGATCACCACCGGGACCTGGAGGCGGGAGCCGCCCTGCCCGACGGCCACGGTGACCGTGCCTTCCGGCGTGTCCGGCATCAGCGCGGGCACGTCGCCCGCGCAGAGGCTCACCCGTAGGCGGTGGCCGGCGCGAAGCCGCCAGTGGACCGGCTGGAGCGTCATGGAGTAGTCGGTCGGCTCACCCTCTCGGACCGCCACGACGCGGTCGTGTCCCGCGCGGTGGCTCGCCCGAAGGTAGCCGACGGTGATCTCCTGCGCCCGCCCGTCGGGGGAGTAGTCCATGAGCCTCGCCACGAAGCTGGCGTCGGGCTGGCTGAGCGTCGCGCGGAGCCGCACGCGCGCCGCTCCCACGACCGTGACGTCGTTCTCGAGCGGGCCCGTCTCGAACCCGAGGCGTTGCGCGTCCCGCTCGTGCTGGTCGACGCCGGCGTCGTCGGGGAAGGTCGCGTCAGGCCCGAAGACGAGGGCGGCCGGGCCGTCGAAGGGGTCCGTCACGAACGACGCGGTCCCCCCATCGCCGGGCTCGTCCGCGAGCCTGCCGCGGGTGCAGAGCGCGAGGTCGAGCTCGCTGGCATCGGTCGGTGGGAACCCGTCCAGCTCCGCCCATCCGCGGCTTGCCGGCCGGGGGAGCTCGTAGGACATGACCCGCGCCGCCGGCAGGGGGGCGCCCGCCCCCTCGTCCCACCCGTCGCCCGTGCAGTGGCGGTCGAAGAAGGCGAGCACCGCCCCGAGGGGCAGCGGCTCGAGGTCCATCCGGTCGAGCGGGCCGTGCGGCCACGGACCCATGACGAGGAACGAGCGCTCGCCGAGCCCGATGTGGTTCTCGACCGTCCCCTCCCGGAAGACGTCCAGCCAGCCCCCGCAGCACAGCGCCGGCACGGCGATCGAGGCGTACTTCGTGTCGATGTCGACCTGGTGCCAGAACTCGTCGATGAGCGGATGGACCGCCCACAGCTCCTTCTGGAAGCTTGCGCTCACCTTGCCACCCGTGTAGGTGGGCACGCCGTCGGCCCAGTTGCGCCCCGCGCCCGCAGGGATCCCGCCGGGGAACGCCGTGTGCCGGTAATAGCTCGAATAGGTCTCCTGCGGTGCGATCGCGACGAGGTGGGGCGGCTGGCGCGACGCGACTCGCAGCGCCGCCATCCCCCCGTAGCTCTGCCCGTACTGCACCACCCTGCCCGTGCAGAACGGCTGGGCAGCGAGCCACTCGACGACGTCCTCGTTGTCCTCGTTCTCGCCTGCCGACAGGCAGCCCGGGAACATCCCGGGCGAGTCGCCGGTGCCGCGGATGTCGCACACGAGCACGGCGTAGCCCCGCGCCGCCCACCAGGCCGCCTCGGGCCGCCGCTGCGCGCGGCCGTAGGGGGTGTAGTGGGCGACCAGGCCGGGGAAGAGGCCCTGGTCGGGCTCGTCGCCCGGCCCCGGCAGGGTCAGGTCGGCGACGAGGTGCATCCCGTTGCGCAGCGGCACCGCGACGGTCCTGCACCGCGCGCCGTGGCGCGGTGGGCGGTCGTAGCCGAAGAACGCCGGGCGTGCCATTGGGTCCCCCTCCTCGATGTCGCCTCACGGGCGCGGTGCTACGACTAGCACACGCGGGGCGGGGCAGGTTGGCCGCCGTCATCGGCCGCTACCGCCAGCCGAAGGACGTCTCGGCTTCGACGGGAGCCCCTCGGCGCAGATGTGCCGGACGATCCGCCCACGTGCTGGCGGCAGCGGCCCTGTGTCAGGCCCCCGAGAGGTACAGGTCCAGCAGCTCGTCTGCGCCGTCGACCACGAGGTGGGGGCGGCGGCGAGCCTCGAGCTTGTCGAACGACCCGGCGTGCCCCGTGCCCGAGTTGACGGCGACGGCGAAGGCGCCGCCACGGAGCGCCATCGGCACCTCGAGCTCGGGATCGTCCCCGACGACGGCGAGCTCCCCCGGACGCACCCCGAGGCGGTGGAGGGCGGTGCGCAGCGCGTGCTTCGACGGTTTGCCGACGATGATCGGGCGCACCCCGGTGAGGTCGGTGACGACCGCGCAGATCGCCCGAGAGGTGCCGATCGCCCGGCCCTCGGCGCTGGCGAAGAACAGCGACTGGCTCGCGCTGTAGAAGGCCGCGCCGTCCCACACCGCGTTGGCGGCCGCCTCGAGATGGTCCATGCCGAACTCGCGGAACCAGCCGACGAGCACCGCGTCGACCTTCGGCCGGCCCGCGGGTGGGAGCACCTCGATGCCCGCAGCAGCGAGCGGGCCGGAGACGCCGTCGCCGCCGAGCACCATCACCCGCTGGTGTCCGGCGGCGACGCACACCTCGGCCGCTGCCGAGGCCGGCGTCAGCACCGCCTCGTCCGCCAGGTCGAAGCCGATCCGCCGCAGCACTGCGGCTTGCGCGTCCGGCGGCCGCGCCGTGCCGTTGGTGAGGACGCCGACGCCGACGCCGTCTCGATGCAAGGCGTCCACGAGCTCGACCGCGCCCGGCAGCGGCGTCAGGCCGTGGTTGTTGCGGTCGCCCAGCACGAGGGTGCCGTCGAGGTCGAGAAGGAACGCGCGCAGCTCGCGCAAACGGGCGACCGCGCCAGGGTCGTGGCCGCGGACCGGGTCGGGGCGCTCGTCGGTCGGTTCAGACCGCACGGGCCTCCTCGGCGTCGTCGCCTTCCATGCCGTGGCGGCGGAGCCGGAGCCGCATCCCGGAGCGCTCCACGTCGAGATCGAAGAGTGCGGGTCGGCGGCTCAGCTCTTCGAGGAGCCCGAGGACCGGGCGGAGCTTCGGGTTGTAGTGGCTGCGAGCAGGCCCCGCGGCACGCATGGCGTCGACCTGGTTGCCCGGCATCGTGGCGCGCAAGATGAGCTCCTCGTCGCCGACTCCCGGGAACCGGCGGCGCAGCTGTGCGACCGTCGGCGGGGGTGGCTCGGCTTCGAGCTCCCGCGCTCGGGGACGAGACAGGATCTTGTCCTGCACCTCCGGGTCGACCGGCGAGGTGGGACGGCCGAACCGAGCGAGCACGTAGCGGATCACCTCGTCGGGAACGTTCTCGTAGCGCTCGGCGCCCAACACGTTGTAGAGGGCCTGGGTGCAGACCATCTGTGGGAACGGCGTCACCATGATCGGGTACCCGAGCTCGGCGCGCACGCGGGGCACCTCCCCGATCACCTGGGCGAACCGGTCCTCGAGGCCCACCTCGCGCAGCTGGCGTCGGGTCGTCGTGAGGACGCCGCCGGCGACCTGGTGACGCAAGAACGCCGCGTCGTAGTCCTGGGGGGTCCCGACCGGGAGCCCTTCGGCGGCGGCGAGGTCGTAGAAGTAGTCCGCGACCAGGCCGAGCGCGCGGTCGTCGATGTCGACCGTGTGCCCCAGCTCGCGTAGGTTGGCCACAACCCTCTGGGCGTCCGGGAGCGACGAGCCGTTGGCGAGCGGACCGGGCGCGACGTGCAGGACGTCGACGCCGAGCTCGGGAGCCCTCGGGTAGGTGATCTGGGACAGCCCGATGGTGCAGTGCGAGTGGAGCTCGAGCGGCTTGCCGCCGAGCGCCGTCTTCACCGCAGGGATGAGGGTCCGGGCGCGCTCGGGGTCGAGCATGCCCGTCGGGTCCTTGATGTAGGCACGGTCGAAGTTCGGGTCCTCGCCGACCGCTCCGGCGATGCCCGCGTAGAACGCGTCGTCGTGGACGGGGCTAAGCGTGAACGTGAGCGCACCCATGACCTCGGGCGCGCCCGCCCGTCGCACCATGGCAGCCGACCTCCGCATCGCTGCCACGTCGTGCATCGGGTCGAGGACGATGAACCGCGAGATGCCGGCCATGACGAGGCGGTCGTAGATGAGCTGCATCAGGTCCTGGCCCGCCTCCTCCCAGGAGATGAAGCGGAACCCGGTCCCGATGAACTGGAGGTGCGTCGTCGGCGCGGCCGCGCGGGTCCGGCGGATCCGCTCCCAGGGGTCCTCCTGGTGCGTGCGGACGGCGACCCCCATGAACGTGCTGGAGATGTAGTCGAGCGCGTGGTACCCGACGCGCTCGAGCAGCGGCGCCACCTGCACGATCTGCGGGGTCCGCAACCCGGTCGCGCTCCACAGGCACTGGTTGCCGTCCCGGATCGAGACGTCGACGAGGCGGACCTCAGCCATGCGCGGTCGCCCCTGCTGCCATTGACGCGCCGAGGGATCCCGGGCTCGCCCCGCCGTCGGCGCCGCCTGCGCCGCCCGCGCCGCCTGTACCGCCCGCGCCGCCCGCGGCCAGGACGCGGCCGAGCCAGCCGGTGTCGACCGCGCCCTGGCGGAGCTCCGGGTGGGCGACGAGGCGGCGGTGGAGCGGGATCGTCGTGGGGATTCCCTCGACGGTGAAGCGGTCGAGGGCTCCGGCGAGCCGTCCGAGCGCCGTGGCTCGGTCCGGCCCCCAGACCACGAGCTTGGCCACGAGCGAGTCATAGTAGGGCGGCACCGCCGATCCGTTCTGGACCGCCGCGTCGACCCGGATGCCCTCGCCGGCGGGTAGCCGGATGTCCGTCACCGTGCCGGGCCCGGGAGCGAAACCGCGATCGGGATCCTCGGCGTTGATCCGGCACTCGACGGCATGGCCGGAGAGGACGACGTCTTCCTGCCGGAGGGTGAGCGGGCGGCCCTCGGCGACGTAGAGCTGCTCTGCGACGAGGTCGAGACCGGTCGTCGCCTCCGTGACGGGGTGCTCGACCTGGATCCTCGGGTTGACCTCGAGGAAGGAGAACGTCTCCGTGTCGACGTCGACGAGGAACTCGACGGTCCCGAGGCTCCGGTACCCGAGATATCGGCCGAGCCGCCGCGCCGCCCTGTGCATCGCCGAGCGCAGCCGTTCGGGGAGCTCCGGGGCTGGGGCTTCCTCGAGGAGCTTCTGGTAGCGGCGCTGGACCGAGCAGTCCCGCTCGCCGACGTGCAGGACCCGCTCTCCGTCCGCGAGGAGCTGGACCTCGATGTGCCGGCCTCGGGCCACGTAGCGCTCCAGGTAGACGCGGCTGTTCCCGAAGGCGCCTCCCGCTTCGGCCATCGACAGTTCGAGGGCGCCGGCGAGCTCGTGGGCATGGGATACGAGCCGCATGCCGCGTCCGCCGCCCCCGCCGACCGCCTTCACGAGCACCGGCAAGCCGGTGCGCTCGAGCATCGCCTCGGCCTCGGCAGGGTTGCCGACCTCGCCGCCGGGGAGGACCGGCAGGCCGGAGGCGACCGCTGCGGCTCGGGCCTCGAGCTTGTCGCCGAGCGCCCGCAGGTGGGCGGCCGCCGGCCCGACGAAGAGGAGACCGGTGTCCGCGCAGGCGTCCGCGAGTGCCGGGTTCTCCGCGAGGAAGCCGTACCCGGGATGGACAGCGCTCGCCCCGGACGCGAGCGCGGCCCTCACCACGGCGTCCACCGACAGGTAGCTCCACTCGGGAGGGGCCGGCCCGAGACGCACCACCCGGTCCGCTGCGCGCGCGGCAGGCGAGTCGAGGTCTGCGTCGGAGGCGGCGAGCACGGTCTCGATGCCGAGGCGCTCGCAGGTACGCAGGATCCGCAGGGCGATCTCCCCCCGGTTGGCGACGAGGATCCGGCGGATCCTCACGACTCGCCCGGTCCGAGCCCGCCCGGTCCGAGCCCGCCCGG
>JAKATJ010000077.1:8424-10002 GCA_021828005.1 Actinomycetes bacterium
CGCCCGGTCCGAGCCCGCCCGGTCCGAGCCCGCCCGGCTCCAACCACAGCAGCACGGCGCCCTGCACGGCGGGCGCGCTGTCGGCGACGGCGAATTCGGCGACGGTGCCGGCGGTGCCCGCTCGTACGGGGTTCATGAGCTTCATCGTCTCCAAGATGGCGACGACCGTGTCGGCTTCGACGTGGTCGCCGACGTCCACGAACGGTGGCGCGCCCGGCTTCGGGGCGCGGTAGAAGACACCTGGGAGCGGTGCCCGCACAGGATGCAGGCGCTCCCGCCGTCCGTCCTCGCCTGCGGCACCGGGGTCCCGTTCGCCGTCGCTCTGCGGCTCTGCTGCGGCCCGGGCGGCGAGGAGGCGCGCTTCGCCGCGCACCTCGTGCTCCTCGGTCCAGCCCCCCGGCGTCCGCCGGAGACGGAGCACGAAGCGGTCCGTCTCGAGGTGGAGCTCGTCGTAGTCGGTCGTGTCGAGGACCCGCAAGATGTCCCGGACGTCCTCTTGGGAGAGGATCACGCGCGGCCCAATGCCTCGATGACGTGGTCGAAGGCCCGCGCCTTCGGGGCCGCGAGCGGCTCGGTCGCCCGGTTGGACCACGCCGTCTCGGGCCGGCTCTGGAGCAGGTAGAGGTCCTCTCCCGGCGGGCGGTCGGCCGCGATCGCCCACTCGACGTCCTGAGAGACGCCGTAGTGCGCCTCCACCGTCTGAGCGAGCGCGACGAGCCGCGCGAGCTCCTCGTCGGAGACGCTCGGCACCGAGCGGAGCTCCGAAGGGACCTCCTCGTCGAGGACGCGGGCATCTCCCGAGCCGCCGGGCACATGGCGCCGGAGCTTCTCGGAGACCTGCCTGCGGAGCACCTCGCCGGTGACCTTGCTCACCGTGAACGAGTCGGGCGTCACCTCGCCGCCGACGACGGCGGAGCCAAGTCCCCAGGCCGACTCGACGGCGACGACCGAGCGGTCCCCGGTGCTCGGCGAGCGGGTGAACATGACCCCTGAGCTGCGCGCCTGCACCATCTCCTGGACGACGACGGCCATCGCCGCGCCCTCCTCTGGGATGCCTCGCTGGAGGCGGTAGCTGACCGACTCGACCGAGTACAGGCTTGCCCAGCACGCGCGCAGGTAGTCGAGCAGCGTCGCCTCGTCCCGGACCCACAAGAACGTGTCCTGCATCCCCGCGAAGCTCGCGTCGAGCGCGTCCTCGCCCGTGGCGCTCGAACGCACGGCGACCGGCACCGTGCTGCCCCCGGTGCCCAGTCTCCGGAAGTGGCGAACGACGTCCTCTTTGAGCGCGGGCTCGAGCGGGCACGCGGCGATCGCCTCGCGCACCGGCGCCGTCGCCTCCTCCAAGCCAGCCCGGTCGTCGGGGTCGAGTCCGACGAGGGTCGCCGACCTGGCACCCGCGGGATCGAGCTCGAGAAGGGCTCGACGGAAAGCCGTCGTCGTCACGACGTAGGCGGGGGGGACGGGGAGGCCGAGGCGCACCATCTCGCCGAGGCTCGCGCCCTTGCCGCCGACGAGCTGCACGTCGAGCAGCCCCACGTCCTCGATCGGCACGACGAGATCGCTCATGACAGCACACGC